>JALHPA010000666.1 GCA_022842745.1 Pirellulales bacterium | reverse complement strand
ACGTCCATGTCCGGCTGCGGGACGTGATGGGGACCGCGCGGATCAAGGGACCGACGGAACGGGTCCAGTTGGATTACGAGGAGTGGCAGAACCTGTTGGACGTGCAGGGGGAACTCGCGGAGCTGCTGCGCCAGATCGGCGATCCCCGCGAAGCCGGGGAATAGGCAGGCCGCTGAGTCGCTACGCCAGCGGGTCGCTAGGCCGAGGTTAGGGTTTCTGCCTTGTCTGACGCGGAGTTCAGGATGGTGTCCCGCCAACGGCGGAGCTTGGAGAAGCCGTCTTCAATCGCCTCGTAGAGCGACTCCGGCTCGCGGTCGGTGACCGTGCAGTAGCCTTCGGCGCGATGCAGGCGGGCCAAGCCGATCTCGACCAACGAGCGGCTGTCTCCCAGGACGATGACCGGCAGGCCGTTGTCCACCTCTTTGATGCGCTCCAATTCGGCGATTCCGTCCAAGCCGCCAGCGGCCGAGCCGTCGACAATCAGGACGGGGAACGCGGCTTGGAACCGTTCCGTGAAGACGGGTCCGTGACTCTCAGGCGTTCCAACATCCGCGACGAAGGGGGGGTGGGGAACCTGGCTCTGGTATTCGTTCCAGTTGCGATAGCTGGCCAGATTCTGCCCGCGTGAGTTGAGGGAGGCGGTCAAGCGTCGGCGAAGGGTAGCGTTGCAGCCGAGGTAGACGACAGTTGGGAGGGATTGATTCATCGGGACAGCGATTGCGATTTGATCGAGCGGATCCAAGCCGGATTTGCCCTAGTCTGTCATCGGGCGGACAATACAGCCGGAAGGAGGTGGAGAACCACATGGTTTCATGCGTTACTGTCAGTGGTTCGTGGTGTCGGGTGCTGTTTTCACAGGATGCCGTGTAGTCAATACTAGAAGCCGGGGCGAATTTGATTCGGCGGGATTTTGAAGGCCAACGCGCTGGATTGGCAGGAACCGGTCAGTCCTGAACGGCGAGCACCAGACGGAGCAACTCCGCCAGCGAGTCGACCTGCAACTTGCGCATTAAGCTGGCCCGGCGGGCCTCGATCCCTCGCCGTGATAAGTGAACGGCGGCGGCGATTTCCTTATTGCTTTTGCCTTGCAACAGCAGATCCAATACGGCGCGTTCTCCGTCCGAGAGAAGCGCCAAGCGCTGTTTGGCGTCGAGCGTTGCATGAGCGCGGGCGCGTTCCTGTTGGTCGACGCAAATCGCTCGGTGGATGGTATCCAGCAGCTCTTGCTGGCTATAGGGCTTTTGAAGGACGCTGATGGCTCCGTTTCGCATGGCGCGGACGGCAAGGGGGACCTCGGCATAGCCAGTCAGGATAACGATTTGGCGCGAGATTCCCATTTCGATCAGCCGCTCCTGGAGTTCGGTGCCGCTCATGCCTGGCATGCGGACATCGAGGACCAGGCAGCCTGGCGTCTCGACGTCCGTCGAGGCCAGGAATTCATTGGCTGACGCATAGGAGCGGATCGGCAGGCCGATTGAACGAATCAAGATTTCTAACAACCTCCGCGCCTCGGGGTCGTCATCGACGACGATGACCGTCGGCGTGGGCGTGGGATCTGCCCCAAGCTCAGCGTTCAATTTCCATCTCCTTGGGTAGGAATCGTGAAGAGTAAAATCATGGGGTGGGAATGAAATCGCATCACGATTGCTGATCCTGCCAATGACCGTTTGAACAATGGTAGCAAAAACCAGGGGAGAGAATGTGTAGGTAAATCAATTGCTAATATTGCAAATACGGAGCGATCCGCACTGTGGCCAACCGAGAAGTGGCGATGCACAATCTCTAGGCCAGCTAAGCGAGAGGGGTGTCGGTCCGTTCGGCGGAGTAATTACGCTTCTTGTAGCAGTGATCGAGCCGGAGGCGATACCCTCTTTGGGTTACTCGCTCCCTTCTTCAGGGGGCAATAGAATGCGGGGAACGGACTTCCCCGATCTCGAGCGGCCCAGCCTCGGCGTATCCCATGTCGCATCCTCCCTTTGTCCACCTGCATTGCCACAGCCATTACAGCCTGCTGGACGGGGCTAGCCCAATCAAAAAGCTGGTCGACCGAGCGAAAGCGCTTGGAATGACAGGGCTTGCGCTTACCGATCACGGCAACCTGCACGGGGCGCTGGAGTTTTACCAGGCGGCCACCAAGGCGGGGATCAACCCGATTTTGGGTTACGAGGCGTACATTTCGCCCGATAGCCGACTAAAAAAAGACGCCGGGGCGCTCAAGGAGGCGAGCTATCACCTGACGCTGCTTGCGCAAAACCGCACGGGGTTTAAGAACCTGATGAAGTTGGCGTCGGCGGCTTATCTGGAGGGGTTCTATTTCAAGCCCCGGATCGACAAGGAGCTCTTGGAGCGGCACCACGAGGGGATTATTTGCTTGAGCGGGTGCGTTTCGAGCGAATTCAGCCGGATGATTCTCAAGGGGCAGGATCCGGATCGGGCGCAGTTCGAGGACGCCAAGCAGGTCGCCGCCTGGTTCCACCGGTTGTTTGGAGATCGGTATTTCATCGAGATCCAGAACAACGGACTAGAGATTCAAAAACTGCAAATGGAAGGGGCGGTGCGGATCGCGCGGGAAATGGGGCTGCCGCTGGTGGCCACCAGCGACGCGCACTACGTCCATCGCGAGGACGCCGAGGCGCAGGACGTGCTCTTGTGCATCAACACGGGGAAGTTCCGCACCGACGCCAATCGGATGCGGATGGAGGGGGACCAGTTCTTTTTGCGCAGCCCGGAGGAGATGCACGCCGCGTTTCCAGGGTACGAAGAGGCCCTGAAACAGAGCCAGCTCATCGCGGACAGCGTGGCGATCGAGCTGGAATTGGGACAGCGGCACTTTCCGAATTTTACTCCGCCGAACGGCCTGACGGCTGGGCAATACCTGCGGGAGCTGTGTCTGACGGGGCTGAAGGAGCGATACGCCGACCAGCCGGGGCGATGGCGGGACGGACGGACGCCGG
>JALHPA010000665.1 GCA_022842745.1 Pirellulales bacterium | reverse complement strand
AGCGGCAAATGAGGCCCATGCTGCTCCACGGCCCCGCAAGGCAAGATGCAAACCTGCCCGAGTTCAATCGCATCGTTGATCTCCGGCCAGGTTAGTTTTTCGTAACGGTAATCGGTGAGAACGCGGTTCGTCATGGGAGAGGGCCTCTTAGCAGCCACCGTTGCCAGACGGTGGGGGAATTAGCGTCCGAGTGAACATCACCCACGCTCTGGCGAGCGTGGCTACGAGTGAGCGTCACACTTCAAATTCATCCGCCGGATCAAACTTGGGATAAACCACAATCAACACTTTCATCCTGCCGAGCGCCCGGTGTCGGGTACCGGGTCGGATCATGATGCAGGTGCCGGGCTGAACGGGAAGGATCTCGTCGTTCAGTTGCATCCGGGCATCGGGACCGCATTCCAGAAAGTAATACGTCTCGGTGAGCCGCTTATGGTAATGCAGCTTCGCATCAATCGAAATCTCGGTGACGTGGATGGTGCCGGGATAATCGTCCACCTCCGCCAATCCCCGCCGAGCCTGGCCGCAGGGGCAGGCGACGGGCGGGATATTGGCGAAATCGACCAGCTCGTAAGGCGGTTTGGCGGCGGGGGTGGCGATGGTCATGGGGATCAGGAGTCGGGGATCAGGAGTCAGGACCGAGTACTTTGTACCGAGTACCTGGTACGGAGTACACCTATTTCAGTTCTACTAGCCCCTGACCACCGACTCCCGATGATTCTTCCTCGCTTTTGCCTTTTCTTTCGCGACCGAGTAAATTGAGGCGACCATCCTGCACCTGTTTGAGAGAGGATTGCCATGAATCCGGAATGGCTCGTTTATGTGAATGGCCAGGAATATGGTCCGTACACCTGGCCGCAGCTCGTGCAAATGGCGGCCTCGGGCAACGTCGTGCCGCAGACGCACGTGCGGCGGAACTTCGATAGCCAGTGGTATTTGGCCGACCAGGTGCCGGGCCTCTTTTCTCCGGCGGTAAGCGCACCAGCCCCGAGCCCGAAGCAGGCCGTCCACCCGACAACTCCGCCGCGGACCGCAGCAGCCAGCGGCATTTCGGCCAAAAAAACGGCAGCAAAGTCGGGCGCTCATCCCGCCGTCTCCGCGAAAGCGCTCTCCACTCCCGCGGCCGTCGCAGCGACGCTCCCTGAGCCGGCTCCCGCAATGACGCCTCAGCCGGTTCCAGCCGCGGTTCCTAAAGGGAGGGTGGTTAGCTCCAAGTCATCCACCACCGCCGCAGATACCAAGCCGAACTGGATTCCCGTCAATCCCACTGCTGTCTCACCGGCGTCCCCTACGTTTTTGGCGAAATCGCACGACGATGCCGAAGGCGCTGCCCACAGCAAGCCCGACAAGAACAGGACAATGGTCCTGGCCCTGGGGGGCGCGATCCTGGCCGTCGCGATCTTGGGCGGCGGTGCCTTGGTCTGGAAATTGACGAGCAAACCGGAAAAACCGCAAGAGATTGCTGCCGCGCCGGTGGAAATTTCGGAGACGGAAACCGATCCCACTGCGATCGCGGGAGAGTCAAACCCTGCGGGCGAATCCAATCCGACCGGCGTCGTCGAAGCCATCAAGCCCGCCACTAAGTTAACGACAACTCCCGCGAAGACAGAAACCGCCAAGTCGAATCCGACCACCACTCCCGCTGTTTCGCCAGCCACCACTGCGCTCGTCAAGAGTATCGCGGCCTGGAAGCCCATCGAACGCTTCGGCACTGTGGGTGCCAAAGGGGGCCTGACTTGCACCAAGATGTCGGCCTACCTGGCCGCCGATGCCGCGGGTCGCAAGGTGAGCGTTCGCGCACAAGGCGGGCCTGCTGCCAATCCGCCGGCCGGAGAAGCAACGCCCGAAAATGGCACGGCGGCCTCCGTTGCACCAAATGCAGAAGCGAACGCCACTGCCCCGCCCGCCATCATTGCCCCCATGCCAGCCCCGACTGGTTCCACGAAATTCGTCTCCGCCGAGGCAGCGCCGTTCTTGTTCGTCGAAGTGACGATCAAGAATGCGGACACCAAGCCTCTCATTTATTCAGGCTGGAATAACGCGGCAACGGCAGCCGTGCTCGTCGATGCAGCGGGCACGCCGCTCGAGTTGGTTGCTCCCACGGCCACTCCCAACGTCACGCGGCAGATCTCCAAGGAAGTTCCCCCTGGCGGCACCGTGCAGGACACGCTGGTCTTTGCGGTTCCTCCAGCCAGTGATTTGGGATTCAAACTCGTGCTGCCTCGCCCGGCGTTTTCCTCGAAGTTGAGTGGGGCATGGGGATATGAAATCAGCGCCTCCGCTCTGGCTGCCACAGCGGGAACGCAGATTGCCGGCGGCAATCCGACCGATCCGGCAGGAGCGCCCCTCGTACCTCGCTCGTCCACGACGATTCCAATTCCCGGCCTGCATGATCCGCCGCCGCCTCAACCGGCTCCGCAGCCCGCGCCGCAACCTGTTCCCGAAAAACCTGCCGACATGCCGGAGCCGGAAAAAAAGCCGCCGCAGAACGGGCCGATTCCGATCCCTGGCCTGACCGATGTGCCGGACAACAACAAACCGGCAGGCCCGAAGAAGCCAGAAGAAGTGCCGAATCTGGCCCCACCGCCGAAGAAGTAATTCTCGATTGAATCTCGCGTGCATCCTTCCCTTTCCGTCCGCTGTCCGCGCTGCCAGAGCGTAAATCTCGTTCCGCCGCAACTAGCGGGCTCGCCGCAGCGTTGCTCAACCTGCGGAAATGGCTTTCTGGTGCCAGCGATTCCGTCGCCAGGTCTACCGCAGGCCGGTCCGTTGCCGCCGCACTTGGTGTCGCAATCAATTGGACCTCCGCCGGTTTCACCTCCAGCGCCCTCAGCCGATCCTCCGCCGGGCCGCTCGACCACCAAGGGCTGGCTGATGCGGATTTCGCTCCTGGCGATTGGTGCGAGTTTGATAGTCGGCGTCATGCTCATCCCGCAGGCCATTAACGCAGTTAA
>JALHPA010000664.1 GCA_022842745.1 Pirellulales bacterium | reverse complement strand
GGAAGGGGGTGCGGTTGAGCGATTTTCTGCAGAAATTTGGCGCGGAGAGTGCGTACGTGGGCCTGTCGACGCCGGTGGATGGGCGGGACGCGCTAGGGCGCTCCGACCGGTATTATGTGGGGTTCGACCGGCCGAGCGCGATCCACCCGCAGACGCTATTGTGCCTGGAAATGAACGGGTCGCCGTTGACGGAAGGACATGGCGCGCCGGTGCGATTGTTGAGCACGGTGAAGTACGGTTACAAGTGCATCAAGCGGGTGAGCGTGATCGAATTGACGGAACAGCGGCCGGCGGATTATTGGGCGAAGCGGGGGTACGACTGGTACGCGGGGCATTAGGTCGCAGAGGAGGGGGCTTGGCAGGCGTTTTTTTCGGCGTACGGCATTGGCACACATTTCAGCGGGATGAGTTGATGCGGAATTGGGTGCCTGGGAGGCGGGAGCCGCCCCTTGAGCCGATTGAGCCATTGGAATGGAGCTTCTATTGCTCCGTGTGCTCTTTCACGAGCGCGGCGAGCGACTGCCTGACGTCTTCTTTTTCGCCGACGGCGACGAACAACCGGTACCGGTAGTCGCCCGCGGCGATTCCTTTAGAATTTCGAACTCGGAATACGCAGTTCCACTTCACGACTTTTTCGTCGTGGAAACGGAACCGGCCATAGCCCAGGTTGTCGAAGCCGGAGGAGGGTTGGTCGGGAGAGAAGACGCCCATGGCATGGGCGCCGTCCGCGGTCGAGAACACGACGGGGAATTCCTGCTCGCCAGGGCCGTCGCTCAGTTTTTCCAGCTTGCGCGAGTTTGGTCGGAACGTCCAAAATGTTTCGAACTCCGACGGCATGTAGCCGGTCAACGCTTCGAACTGGGCATAGTTGTGTCGTTCGCCGGCAGGAACGTGGAACGTGACCTCGTACTCGATTACGTTTTTTAGCGCGTTGTGGCCGACTTGAACCCGCTTGGAAAGCTGGTGATTGGACAGGACGGTGTCGTTTAGTGCTGGGCGGCCGGAGGATTTTTCATGAGGGGCGAGCCAGAACGCCATTTGGGTGGTGGCGACCAGTTCGTTCTCTTTCGCGGAGAGTCGGAGCAGTTTGCTGGACGACTTGCCGCCAGTGCCGTCGGCGCGGGAACCGGCTTCGGTGGGGTTGAAGCACTCGGCCCAGAACGCGTTTGGAGAGGCGCAGTCGAAGCTGGCGGCGGACTGAAGTTGGCGACCGTGGTCATGACTATCGATGAACTCCTTGCCGCCCCAACGCAGCGAGTGGATGGCGCCGGCGAGGCGGTCGGTGGTCGTGATGACGATTTCGGACTGGCCGAAGTTTCCGCGGATGACGGCATCGCCGGTCGGGGGCGAAGCGGGGTCGTTTCCGAGGGCAACGCCGCAAATGAGGAGCGTCAGTACCAGTTGAACGAGTAACCTCATCCCGGCCCCCTTTGGCAGAACGATCGATGTCATCCGGAGGCGGCTAGGTGACTCGTATTTCAGGATTCGCCCGATGCGTCGCTTGGGTCGACCGCTCCGTTCGCTGCATTCGCGGGGGGCGATCGGTTGCGGCTTTCATCTTCAACATCAAACCGCTTGTGAATGCGGCTCGAACAGGTGTGGGTCGTTTAGCACGATCAAGCGTGCGACCAGCAGATTCGGCAGCCAGGATAGCCATGCCACAATGGGGTAGGCCAGATTGAAGTTGAGGCCAAAACCAACAATCAGCAGGGGTAACCATAATCGCAGGGTCACGGCCGACAGGCAAGCGCTGTAGCTGTAGACCATTTGGCGCTCGTGTCTCCGCAGATTCCTCTGACGCACGCTGCAATATGCCTGCTGAGTGAAATAGAGCCAGACCACGCCCAGGCTGCCAAAGCCCAATCCCGCAATCCAGCCTGTCGAGCTAAAGGGCGCGATGGCGACCGCCGCCACTCCGCTCACGCAGGCCATCAGCACATACAACTTTCCCAAATTTCTGTGCAGGCGTAAAAACCGCATCCGCCAGGACTTCACGAATTGCGTCCACCCCACCAGGAGAGCGATTCCTCCACCGACGATGTGCGTGTAGAAGCCCAAACGCCACAATCGGTCGCTCAGCAGGAGGTCGCTTTTCGTCTCCAGCAGCCCAGTTTTGCCATCGGCGACCAGGTAAGTGAGGGGGTAGGCTCCGATGCTCAAGCACAGGCTGGCCAAGAGGATCCAGGGCAGGTTCTTCATGAAGTGTCCGAATGAAGCCGCAAGAATGTTTGTTGCCAGCGACGCATCCGAGGATGCCAAGTCCGCCGCTCCGATCGCTCGTCAATGACGGTTCAACTATCCGTGTGCGGTTATACGCAGGTTTTTGATTGGAACCAAGACCGTCCCAAGAGGTACAACAGGACTCCGACCGGTCCGAACAGGAAGGTGGCGGGGAGTGCCAGGAGAAGCGGGAGTCGGGACCGCCCATAGGACGAGGCATCGTCCACGATCCAGCGCCCGACGAAGAGGTCAAAGGCGAGGTAATGGGCCCAGCCGGCGAGCAGAATCCCGGGCGACGAGAAAAGTATTTGGACGGCAGCAAGCGACTGAAATCCCCCGCCAGGCGTCGAGCCCCAGGACAGCGAGAGAAAGACCGCATACGCCAGGCATAACAGGATTGGCGCCCAGCGACCGCTGGCACGCAAGATAACCTCGCGGAGGGGGCCTGGCCTCATGAGAGAGGCGATTGCCAAGCCGATCCAGCCAGCGATGGCGATGAGGTTGACGATGGAGAACATGGTTTCGTGCAAATTTGCGATCCTTCGAGAGTTAGGTGGGGGCGACAGGCGCTCTGGCAGCCGGTGGACTGTTGGGCGAGTGGGGTTATGGCATGAAAGTGTGAATTTGAGGCGTGGAGGCGGGCGGGGGGCAATCGTCCAAGCTGGCCAGTCACGCTATGAGGGAACGCCGGGAAATTTGGAGGCATCGAGACGAGTTGATACAGAATTGGGAGCTGGC
>JALHPA010000663.1 GCA_022842745.1 Pirellulales bacterium | reverse complement strand
GATCGTCTCTGGGCGAGAAATGCCTTCGCCGCGGTCGAGGGCGGAATCGTTCATTAAGGGTTTCTCGCTCATGACTCGCGTCCGAGGCGAAAATCGTTCCGTCACTCGACGTACCAAACCCGAGTTGATCCCCCGGAATCCTGACGCAACGGCCGAACCGGCAGTTATCCTTCTGCCGCGGGCGAGCGCGACATACCGCTACGATCCATTCGCCCAAGGCACGATCAAATTAACCAGACGAGCAGGCTGTGGAAGGTTTTATTGCGGGAATCCGCTGACGATTGAGTTATCCAGCCCGGAGGCATCGGTGGATGAGCGCCATGTATCCGATCGCGCACCGCGCGACCGGATCGATCTTACAGACTCTCTACCTGCACGGCGCTCGCTGACAGACAGAGCAAGGAGTGGAAATCTACGTTCGATCCTAATTCCGACCGCGTCTTGGAGTCAAGACGTTAATAGTTGGTACGAAAAGCCTTACGATGCGAACTGCGGACTTGCAACGCGATCCGACCCGCCAACCGAAACGATGAACCAAGCGGGCAAGCGCGCACAGCCACTCCGCTTACCAATTCGAGCCAGGAAGACAGAGTTATTGCGTGATTCTAAAACGGCCGCTTCAGGTTGGGATACTTAGGGACTATGGAATGGTTGTGTAAAGATTTAGCTCCTGGCTGCAAAAGCGGGCTTTGGTTTAGTCCTCATCAAACGCTTAAGCTCAACTAACCGATCCTTGACAGGCAAGGGAGCGGCGTCCAGAATCCGCCTGGGGTTTCGCTTGTCACCGCGGACTTCCATGCAAGGCTCAAAACGGTCTGTGGCCGAAGCGAAACGGCATGCCGCGCGGGTCGTGAGGCGCCTGGCCGCCGGCTATCCCGGCGCGGAATGCGCGTTGACCCACGCTTCGCCGTTGCAGTTATTGATTGCGACGATTTTGTCGGCCCAATGCACCGACGAGCGGGTGAATCTGGTCACGCCGAGCCTGTTTGCAAGATACCCCTCCGCAGCCGCGCTGGCGGCCGCGCCGAGGGCGGAAATCGAGAAGATCATCCAAAGCACTGGGTTTTTTCGCAATAAGGCCAAAAATATTCAAGAGTGCGCAAGAGCGCTAACCGAGCGCCACGAGGGTGAGGTCCCGCGGAGTCTGGACGAGTTGGTGGCATTGGCTGGCGTTGGTCGCAAGACGGCCAACGTGGTCTTGGGAACGGCGCACGGCATACCCTCCGGCGTGGTTGTGGACACCCACGTCGGCCGCCTGTCCTTGCGGCTGGGCCTGACGAAGTCGACCGATCCGGTGAAGGTCGAGCAAGACCTGATGGGGCTCTTGCCCAAAAAGGAGTGGATCGCATTCAGTCATCGCATGATTTTTCACGGACGGCAGATTTGCATCGCCCGCAAACCTCGTTGTTCGATTTGTCCGCTGGCGGACCTTTGCCCCCGAATGGGAGTGGAAGTCAGCCAGTAGTTACCCTGGTCGCGTGTTCGCTCATTCCACTGGAACCATGATCCTTTCCGGCCACGAGATTCGCGCGCGACTGGGACGCGGAATTGTCATCGATCCATTCGATGAGAGCCGTTTGAATCCCAACAGCTACAACCTGTCCCTGCATTCTGAATTGATGACCTATGAAGAGGTCGTCTTGGACATGCGCAAGGCGAACCGCGTCCGCCGCATTGAAATTCCGCCGGAGGGTGTGGTCCTCAGTCCCAATCAGTTGTATTTGGGCCGCACCGCGGAACGGACCGAAACGCACGGTCTGGTACCGATGATCGAAGGCCGCTCTTCAATCGGCCGGCTAGGGCTGTTCGTCCACGTTACCGCGGGCTTTGGCGACGTCGGCTTTTGCGGCTATTGGACGTTGGAGATGTTCGCGGTCCAGCCGGTGCGAATTTACTCTGGGGTACAAATCTGCCAGATTTTTTATCATCAGGTGGCCGGCGAGATCACCGAATACCAAAGCGACAAATACCAGCACAACCGGGACATCCAGCCCAGCCTGCTGTTCAAGGAATTGGATCCCCATTCGCCGCGCGACCCGCAGCTCAAGCTGGAGTTTGGGATGGAGCGGTCCCACTAGCGCGGCAATCCGATTGGACCACTCGAGACGTCAATTGGGGCTGGAATTGGGCTGGCCGTCGACCCCGGCCCCGTTCTGCTGACCGTTGACGCCGTTCTGCTGAGGATTTTGTTGGCCGTTCGGTTGGCCGTTGGGTGCTTGACCGTTGGCCTTTTCGGTCGCCTGGCTGACGAGGGATCGGGCGATCGCTTTTCGCACGTCGTTGGAATCGAGGCGGTTGCCCATTTTCATTACGCGGACCGTCGCCAGGGCCGGTCGAGCCGCCTGATCGAGAGACTCGATCATCTTCTCGACATTCCGCATCAGGTTCTCTCCTTCGGTCGAAACGACCAGCGTATTGCTCAGATCGTCGATACCGATCGATAGCTTGCCTTTGAATTTTACTTGCGTCTGCTTTTCTCCTTCCTCGCCCTCCCCGCCAAAGATATACACATCGCCCCGTTCGGGCCGCTTGCCTTTGTCCTTATCCGCCCCTTGCAACGCCTTGTCGTTGGAACTGAGCAAGTCCCGGTACACATCCTTGATTGCCTCAGCGACTATCCGGGCTTTGCTGTTCTTCAGAGTGAAAATGGTCGTGACGCGCATGGCCTTCGAATCGGCCGGCTCGGGCGAATCGTACATTTTGATTAATTCCTCGATCACCGCCAATTGGTTCGGATCGGCCCCTTGGACGATGATCGTATTGCTGTCCGTGTCGTAGATGAACTTCAGGGGACGGCGCTTGGAGAGCCTAGTCGAGTCGTTTTTGGTCGAGGAACTGCCGTAATCGTCGTAGTACCAGGGTCGATAGCCCCGATCGTTTTTCTTCTTATCTTCTCCGTCCCCGAAATACTCTTCCAAATTCAGCTTTACGAGGAATGCGCTGGCGTGCTTGAGGCGGAAGACCTTGTATTCCT
>JALHPA010000662.1 GCA_022842745.1 Pirellulales bacterium | reverse complement strand
GGGGCGATAAAGACATGCACCTCGTCGATCTGATTCAGATCGAACAGCGTCCCCAACACCCGGCTTCCCCCCTCCACCAGCAAATTCGTAAATCGCCGCCGGCCCAGTTCGTTCAATAACGCCACCCAGTGCTCACCCACGTCCCGATCCGGCAACGCCAATACCTCGCACCCCAACCCTTCCAGCCGCTCCCGGTTCGACGCAGGCGCGCCCTCGCCGGCCGCCACGATCACCGCCGATTCCCTCGCCGTGCGGACCAGTTGGCTCGTGACCGGCGTTTCCCCCCGGCGGTCGAGCACCACCCGCGCCGCGGTGCGTTGTCCCGGCGGACGCGCGGTCAATAGCGGGTCGTCCGCCAGCATCGTCCCCTTCCCCACCACGATCCCGTCTACCCGCCCTCGCAGCCCCGCCACGATTTCCCGCGACTCCGGGCCAGAGATCCACTGGCTTTCCCCAGCGGCCGTAGCGATCCGTCCATCCAACGACATCGCCCATTTCGCGATCACCCACGGCCTGCCGGTCGTGGCCAATTTCAGATACGGAGCGTTCAACTCCCGCGCGTCGCGCTCCATCAACCCCACTTGCACTTCCACCCCCGCCGCGCGCAACTCCGCGATCCCTCGTCCCGCTACCTCCGCGTACGGATCCTCCTGCGCGCACACCACCCGCGATATTCCTGCTGCAATAATCGCCCGCGTACAGGGGGGCGTCTTGCCAAAGTGTCGGCACGGCTCGAGCGTCACGTACATCGCCCCCCCCTGCCCCCGCGCCCCGGCTGCGGCCAGCGCCTCCACCTCGGCGTGCGGCCCGCCGTACTTCTTGTGCCACCCCTCTCCAACCACCTCGTCGCCACGCGCGACCACGCACCCCACCATCGGGTTCGGTTCGACCCACCCCTCGCCCCGCCGCGCCAGCTCGAGCGCCCTCGACATGTGCCACAAATCCAATTCGGACATGTCGAACCTCGCTTTCCCCTCCGGCCGCTCCCACTCGACCCGTTATTCCGGCAGCCACAGGCTCGATTTTTTCCCTGCCGGCGCCTCGCTTTCCGGGGTCCACAACTGCCCCGCGGGCGTCCCTCCCCGCGTCGGCAAGCCCGCTCCCGCCGGCCCCCCTTCGGCCAAACCCGCCCCCCCCTGCATCGACCTCACCGTATCCGGCCCGATGATGCCGGCCCGGTACAGCACATTGAACAACGCCTCCGCGATTCCCGGCTCGTTGATGTGCTGGTCGCGAATGTGCTCGATCAACCGCGACATCTCCTGGACGTCCCGCTGTCCAATTCGCACCGCCAATTCGTCCAAATCGAGTGGCGCGGTCGAGATCCCCAGCTTTTCCGCGATCCGGCGCCCCTCGGTCACGTATTTCAGCGACTGCTCCGCATTCGGCTCGGTCCGGATCAGATATTGATAGGCCGACAGACGAATTTCGTCGTTCGGCCACTCCGGACGCCGCGCCACCTCGGCCGCCAACCGGGACAGCGCCGCTTCGTACCGCGCCGTCGCCGCTCGCTGAAACGCCGTCTCCAGTTCCTCATTGCTCAGCTTTTCGAGCGCCAGCCGCGCCAGCCGCGGCAGCCCGATCTTTCCAATCGCGTCGTCCCCCGATAGCACGACGGGACCCGGCTGCGGCAATCCCAACCTCTCGCGCAATTGCGCATACAGCTCGGCTGCCCCCACTCCCCCATCCGAAACCTCCAACAGCAAAATCGCCCCCTGCAGTTTGCGCCGCTCCGCCGGATCCGCCGCCGCTTGCATCGGACTGCGGCCACCCAACAGCGGCAATGCCAACTGCGGCCAAGCTTCCAAGATCAGCGCTCGCCGTTCCTCCGACATCAACCGATGGCTGTCCACCGCCGGAGTATCGTCCGGCAATCGCCATTGCCAGCTCAGCGCGTACTCCACGGCCGACGGTCCCTCGCCAGACTCCTCGCTCTCCACCGGACCCAGCGCGTCCCCGGCGCACCGCGCCACGGCCGTCTTCGCTTGCTCCCACAACGGGCTGTACGCCGACAGCTCCAGCCGCCCCGCGCGGTCGGTCTGCTTCCCGTACAGCAAGGCCTGACCCAACACCCGTGGAATATCTCCCCGGTGAATCCCCACGCCCGTCGCCGCTCGCGGCCGATCGAGAATCTGGTAGATCGCCCGCGGCGCAGGCTGCCCCGCCTCCATGAACTCGCCGCGCGGGAATTCCACCCGCTCGAACTGCCTGTCGGACGCCAGCCGACGTTCCAATTCCTCCTCCTGAACGACGGGAAACACCCCGTCGATCGAACGGACGATCCCCTCCGATCCCTCCCGATCAAGCAATTGGGCCATCGCCTCGGCCTCGATCGCTTCATCCTCATCGGCCGTCGCCTCCGCATAACGCCGCCAGGCCGCCGCCGCCCCCGCGTGATCGGCCAGGTGCCCGCGCACGATCGCCAGGTTCGACCATATCTCGGGGCTGCCGGGTGATCTCTCTCCCAAAGCCTCCCATTGAGCCGCTGCCCGCCGCCATTCCCCCCGGGCCGCCCGTCGCAGAGCCACGTCAAAATCCGCCACCCATTCCGCCTGCGGCGGAGCCGGAAGAGACTCCCGCGTCTCCCGCCACAACAGGGGAATCGTTGTCTCCCCCATCATTCGCATCAGCCGCTGCCACGGACGATCGTCCCTTCCCTGCGACATCAACAATTGCAACAGAAAGTGCGCGCGCGCAGCCAGCGGCTCGTTTCCCGCCAGCAACACCTCCCCCAACGCCCCCAGGTTTTCGTACAACTCCCCAGGCGCCTGCTCGGAAATCTTTTCCAGCGCGTCTTGCATCATCGCGATGCCCGCCCGCGCGTCCTTGACCGCGCGCTGCACCGCTCCGCCCGACAACGCGATCGGATTCTCCGGATGCAGCGCCAGGAACGCCTCTTGCGTCGCTGCCGCCTCCGCCATCGCCCCCACTTCCATCTGCAAATTCAGCTTGTAGTTCAACAGGCACGCCCGCC
>JALHPA010000661.1 GCA_022842745.1 Pirellulales bacterium | reverse complement strand
CCGGCCGCCGATGCGCTGGCAGCAAAGGCGACGGCGGCTGTCGATGTTGTCGCGGCCAAGGATGCGAGGCAAGCAACCGGAGTCGTTCCCGGCGTAAGCCAGACGGCCAGCGCGGCGGCGGACCACGCGACGCCGCGGCGCAGCAAACGCGTTCGCAATTGTGCCCGGCCGCGCTCGAGACGATCCTTGACCGCGGCGACGGTGATGCCAAGGCGGTTGGCTACGTCCTCGCGGGCCAGGCCTTCGACCTGGCACAGCAGAATGACTTCGCGGAATTGGGAAGGCAATCGCGCCAACTCCGTATCGAGAATTTCCCCCAACTCTCGGAGGGCAACTTCCGATGCGGGATTTTGAGCCGTGGGTTCGGCCGGCATCGGCCGCTCCCGAGCCATCTGCTCTTCCCGGTTGCGCCGTTTTGCGGCGCCCTCCCGCAGTTTGAGGGCGGTCCGACGGGCCGTCTGATGGAGCCAGCCGGCGATGGAATCTTGCCACTCGAGGGACCGAGATTTGCGAGCGAGCACCAAAAAGGTGGCCTGGAAAGCGTCCTCGGCATCGTTGGAATGGCGCAGAATGCGATTGCAGACCCCCAGCACCAAATGGGCATGCCGTTGCACCAGCGCCGTGAAGGCCGATTCTTCGCCGGTGGCGAACGTCCGCAGTAAGTCGCGATCGGACGACGAACCGCCGGAGCTGTCGGTGGGGCAAACTCGGCTGGAAATGACATCGAGCATTTTCACCACCGACGGACCTTCGACCGATTATGTTGCGACGACTTCATTATTATCATGCCTGCCCGGTTCAGGAGGGCGGTAGAATTCTTCCGAGGTTTTGGAAAAAAACGAGGTTGATTGGGAGATCACGCCCGTGGATCAATGGAGGCTGGGTAGATTGGTGCGAACGGGTGGCAGTTCATAGTGCTATTTTTTGGACCTGTGGAAGTGTGCGAGTCGAATTGACTGGGAGAGGGGTGGCCGGCAAACTGGGCGCGGGGTGGGTCTTCTGTTTGTACCGAGGGGCGCAAGGGAGTGGCCGGATGCGATTTTTATCGGCGGCGGTGGGTTGTTGGGCGGGTTGTTTGCTAGAGGTGGTGGTGGGCGGCTGGGTGTGGGTGGCGAACCCGGTGGTTGGAGGGGCCGCGGAGGAACCGAAGCCGGTGGAGTTGAGCAGCCAGGAGGACCACCGGAAGATGATGGAGCAATTGGGCATTGGGGAGCTGCGGAGGGGAGCGGACGGGAACAATCCCAACGCGCCGAACGCGGCCAATCGGGACGAGGCGAAGGCGACGCCTTACACCTCCCTGCCCGACCCGCTGGCGTTCGACGACGGCACGGCGGTGAAGACGGCGGAGGATTGGAAACGGCGGCGAGGGGAGATCGTGGAGCACTTCGAACGCGAGATCTATGGCCGAGTCCCCAAGGACATGCCGCGGGTGACGTGGGAGGTCCAAGAGACAACGCGGGAGAAAGTGGGGGAGATTGAGGCGACGACCAAGAAGCTGTTGGGAAGGGTGGACAATTCGCGCTATCCGCGGATCAAAGTCGAGATCCAATTGACGCTGACGACGCCGACCGAGGCGGCGGGTCCGGTTCCGGTGATGATGGAACATGGGTTTGTGTTTCCGCGGCGGCCGGGGGTCAATCTGCCGCGCGGGCCGCGGGAGGGGGGCAAGCCCTGGACGCAGCAGGTATTGGAGAAAGGGTGGGGGTACGCGATCTACTCGCCTTATAGCGTGCAGGCGGACACTGGCGGAGGACCGAACGGGTTCGACCGCAAGGGACCGTACCAGGGGCTGACGACCGGGATCATCGGGCTGTGCAACAAGGGACAGCCACGGAAGCCGGACGACTGGGGGGCGCTTCGGGCTTGGGCGTGGGGGGCCAGCCGCGCGCTCGATTACCTGGAAACGGATACGGCGGTCGACGCCAAGCAGGTCGGGATCGAAGGTCTGTCACGGTTTGGCAAGGCGGCCTTGGTGACGATGGCTTTCGAGGAGCGGTTCGCCATCGGATTGATCGGCTCCAGCGGGCAGGGGGGGGCGAAAATCATGCGGCGGAACTACGGCGAGAAGGTGGAAAACGTGGCCAGCAGCGGCGAATACCACTGGATGGCGGGCAACTATCTCAAGTATGCCGGGCCGCAGACGCCCAACGACCTGCCCGTGGACGCTCACGCGCTGGTGGCGCTGTGCGCCCCGCGGCCGGTGTTCGTTTCGGTCGGTTCCGAGAAGGTGGAAGGGACGTGGATCGATTCCAAGGGGACGTTTCTGGCGGCCGCGGGGGCCGGGCCGGTATACCGGCTGCTGGGAAAAAAAGATCTGGGGACCACCGAGTTTCCCCTGGAAACCACGGCGCTAGTCGACGGGGAGATCGCCTTCCGGCAGCATGAGGGGGGGCACACGGTCGGCCCCAACTGGCCGACGTTTCTAGCCTGGGCCGATCGTTACCTCAAAGCGCCCCCCGCGAAGCCGAGCGAACCGCCACCGGCGGCGAAGCAGACCAGCGGCGGGCCGGCAGCGAGCGTGACGCCGGTGGAGCGGACGGATGAAGCGTCGAAGGCGGCCCACGAACGATTGTTAGCAAAAGCGAAAGCTGGCGGGATCGACCTGTATTTCGCCGGGGACTCGATCACTCGGCGGTGGGGAGCGACGGACTATCCGGAGTTTTTGGCGAACTGGAAGGAGACGTTCGACGGGTGGAACGCGGCCAACTTTGGCCGGGGTGGGGATACCGTCGAGAACGTGTTGTGGCGGCTGCAAAATGGGGAACTAGAGAGCGTGCATCCAAAAGTAATCGTGGTCCTGGCGGGCACAAACAACCTGGGAGGCGTTCGGTCCGAAGCAGCCGATGCGAAGGTGGGGGAGACCGTGCGGGGGTTGGAGGCGATAGTCGCGACTTGCCGGGAGAAAGCGCCAGAGGCGACGGTCATACTGATGGGAATCACGCCGCGGAACGACAATCCGGCGGCCGGGCCGATCATCGAGA
>JALHPA010000660.1 GCA_022842745.1 Pirellulales bacterium | reverse complement strand
GGAGCGGCATTGGAGACCTGCACCGCAGAGCAGTCGACGGCGAAATTCTCTTCGAGCAGATCGAGGGCGTCGCGGCCTAGTCCATCGTCGCCGACGGCGGAGATCATGGCGGCTGCACAGCCAAGGGCGCGCGCGTGGACGGCGACGTTCATGGGCGCCCCGCCGAGGTGCCGGGCGCCATCGGGGAGGATGTCCCAGAGGATTTCACCCAGGCCGACGACGAGCGGAGGGGGGGGCTTGGCCGGATCGGAGTTCATCGCCAGGTGTTTCCGCGAGAGGGCGCGGCGGCCCGCCGCTACCGCATGGATGGGTCGCCAAGGACGCGCGGCTCGAGGGCCGACGCAGAAGGGGATTGTAACCGACCGTGCGAGGGCGATTCAAAGATCGGCGCGGAGGGTGGCTCGGCTCGGTCGGAGGGCTGGCGCTGTTAGCGCTCTGTCCGCTTCCAACCGGAGGTCGGGGGGGCTGCGCTGGTTTCGTCCGTGGCTGGCGCTTCGGCCGAGGTGCGGGTGATGGCGGGATTGAGCGATGTTTTCCGCGGGGCGGCGTTTGTGGGGGCAGGATTTGCACGGTCGGCCGCGAGGGAGAGACCCCAATCGAACGCCCCTTGATCCGAAGTGGCGGCAGCGGCTGGGCTAGCGCCGGAAGCGAGGGCCAAACCCGTTTGCTGGACGCCTGGGCGGGCACGTTTCGCGGAGGGACCCGCGGTCGGCCCGCGGCTGGAGAAGCGCGGACCGGCCATCGGCTTGAGGTTGGCGCTGGGGCCGGGGGAGGGGAGTTTTTCGGGGGCGTCGCCGCGAGGCATGTCGCTGGGGAAGGCTTCTTGGGGGAGGGGCCCCGTGGGAGTTCCTTGGCCAGGTTTCGCGGGGGGGGCGTTTTTCGGATCGGCCGGAGTGGGGAGCAGTTCGGCCCCTTCCAGGGAGGCGGATTCGCCCATTTCACCCGTCTGCTGGGCCACTGGACCGCGGCTGATGACTTCTGGCCGGGTGTAGCCGTAGTTCAGGTACAGACCGGCGTCGCGAGCGCGGGCACGGCGGTGGGCGTCGAAGTAGGCTTTGCCGGGCCAGGGGCCTTCGGCCAAGAGGATGTTGTTGTATTCCAGCAGCGAACCCTTGCGGAAATGGACCAGGGCGATATTCCGGTTGTAATCGGCCTGGGCCCGGTAGGCGGAGGTCATCGCGTCGGCTTCGCGGCGCTGGGCGTCCAGCACGAGGTCTAGAGTCAAAGTTCCAGCCTTATAAGCCTCGAGCACCGCCGTCACCTGGCGGCGGGCGGCGACCACGCGGTTGAACCCAGTCTGCATGAGCGTGTAGGAGGTATCGAGCAGGCGAACCGCTTCGGCGAGCTGATGCGATAGTTCCAGCTCCTGGTCCTGCAAGACGGAGCGTTCGCGGGCGAGGAGCAGTTGCTGGTTGCGGACGGTCGCCAGCTCGCGACGGAAGCCGAGGGGCATTTGGAATTGGAGGCCGAGTTGCGATTCTTGGAAATCGCCGCTGGCGAGGGTCGAGAAGGCGTCGGTGCCGTCAAGAGTCGAACCGGGTTCGCCGGTGAAGGGGCGGTAGTTGGAATTAATCAACTGGTCGCCCAGGCCAAGCCAGCGGTAGCGGGCGGTGAGGTCCAAGCGTGGCAGGAGGAGATTCTTGGAGGCCACGACTTCCAGTTCGCGCTGTCGGATGCGCCATTTTTGTTGGCGGAGTTCGACGCTGCGGGTGAGCGACTCGGAGTGGATTTCATTCCAATCGAACGAGACCTTGGCGATCGACGGCTCGGTGGAGGGAGCGATCAGGCGGCCATCGGTGGCGGCGAGTCCCATGACGTAGCGGAGCCGGCTTTCGGCCCGCAGGAGGTCGGACATGGCGGTTTCGACTTCCGAGCGGAAGAAGAAGTATTGTTCGCGGGCTTGGGCCTCGCTGCTGGCGTCGCCACCCTTGGCCTGGGCCAGGTAGAGGGCATAGACCTTGCGCCAGGTTTCCAGCGAGCTATCGCGGCCGACCTTGCGGGACTCCAAGTTGCGATAGCCGAAGTAGAGGTTCCAATAGGCGCCTTCGACTTCGTTGACGAGGTTTCGCACGCTGGCTTCAAAATCGGCGAGGCTGATGTCATTGCGGATGCGGGCGATCATCACGCCGTCGAAATTGATCGTGCCATTGCCGTTGAATGGATCGAACGGACCGGCGATGCGGTTGTAGAGCGTGCCTGCGCCTTGCAGCAAGGGCTGGTTGATGGTGGCCTCGAAGTTCTGGTTCCAGTCGCTGGGGACTTCGCGGGTGGGATTGTTGTTGAGGTCGTAGATGGTATTTGTTCCCAACGACACGCGGGTGCCGCTGGCGAGACGTTTGGTGAGGGCGGCATTAAAGGTAGCGCGGTCTTGGACGAAGACTCGATTGAAGAATCGCAGGGTTGCTGGATCGGCACGGAAGTTTTGCGGGCGTTCGTTCTTCTCCCAGAAGAGGCTGCTGGAGAGATTGGCATCAAATGCCGAGAGGGCGCCTTCGACGCCGAAGTTGGGGTCGGTTTCGACGATGGCCGGATCGTAGACCGAGGGGATTTGCGTCGGGCCGCGCTGGAGGGTGTCTGGGGATTCATCCTGTTGGGGACGCTGGCCGCCGAAGCTGGCCTGTCGTCCGCCGAGGGTCCGCATGACTTTGCTGTTTTCCAGGGCGATGCGGACGGCGTCTTCGAGGGGGAGTTCCCAGAGGTTGTCGAAGCGATTGTCGGAGAGGGTGAAGGGCTGGGGGGCGTCGGTGACTTCCGCCAGGCTAGCGGCTTCGACGTCGGGGGTTTCGAGGTTGGTGGCCATGCCCACGTAGTGGGACATGTCGCCGTCCTCGAAGAAGTAGAACGGCTGGGTGGGGGCGCAACCGGAGAGGACCAGGGTGAGCGACGTCCAAATTGCCACCAGTGCGTGGAGTTGCCGTCTCATCGCTTGCTCGGTTTCCGTTGGAGAAACGTTGGCCTGCCTGGTCGTGGGCCGCTGGCCTG
>JALHPA010000659.1 GCA_022842745.1 Pirellulales bacterium | reverse complement strand
GTCGTTCTCTACCCCAGGGAGTCCGAGTATGAGCGAACTGACGGTGGCCGAGCGCTGCGGGCCAATCGAATTGCTGCTGTCGGACGTGGACGGCGTGCTGACGGATGGCGGCGTGATTTTCGACAATCAGGGAATCGAAATCAAACGCTTCCACACTCGCGATGGACTCGGAATCAAACTCTGGCAGCGGGCCGGATGGAGGTTTGGCCTGGTCACGGGCCGGGCATCGCATATCGTGAATTTGCGGGCGGCGGAACTAGGAGTGGAAATCGTCCGGCAAGGGGTGGACGAGAAGTGGCCTGTGGTCAAGCAACTGTTGGCGGAATTGCATTTGCGGCCAGAGCAGGTCGCCTACGTGGGGGACGACTTGCCGGATCTGCCGGTGATCTTGGAAGTCGGATTGGGCGTGGCGGTCGTCGATGCCACCGAGGAAGTGCGCCGTGCGGCCCATTGGGTGACGGCAGCGCCTGGAGGGAAGGGGGCTTTGCGAGAAACGATCGAACGAATTCTCAAGGCCCAGGGACGGTGGAGCCGGCTGGTGAACAAATACGGCCAACGCGACGACCGCCAGGAATAACCGTTCATGCTCGGGAACAGCGGCGCCATGACCGCGCGGGCCAACGGATCGCATTCCCTTGGGCGCATGCGCAGAACCGCCGCCAGCCTGGCGGCCGTGCTGGGGGCGCTGGTCCTCTATCGGCTGGCGGTTGTGCCCCTCATCGATCCCTCGGCCCCAGTGCCCGAATCGACGACGTTGGCCACCGAATCCGAGCGAGTGAATTCGCCGACCGGCGAAGCGAACCTGACCGATTACCAGCGGATGTTTCCCCCGGGAGCTTGGGAGCGGGACAATCCGATCGTCCTGGAAGCGGACGGCGCCACCCTGCTGATGCGGGAATACGAGAACCTCCCCGACGGCCGGGTGCGTCTTTTTCCTTGCACCGTTGTGTTCTGGCAAGGAGGCAATGCCAATCCATCCGCGCGCGGGCGAGCCGTGGCTCTCCAAGCCCCCCAGGGGGCGATTCTCCAATTTGACGCTCCAATCGATCTGCGTCGTGCGAAAATGGGACAACTGCTGGGGGGCAAGCTGACCGGGCCGGTCACGATTCAAGGCAGCGCCAGCCGGCCAGGCCTGAACGACGAACTGCTGATTACCGCCCCCAACGACGTGCAGTTCAACGATCAGCAGATTTGGACGATGGGGCGGATCGATTTTCGGTACGGTCCCAGCGCCGGCACGGGGCGCGACTTGCGGATCTTTTTGCTGCCGGGCAAAGCTTCCCGGCGGCGCGGTCCCAATGTCGGGGACATCGAGCGGCTGGAGCTGGCGCGGGAGGTCCAAATGCGTCTGCAGGTGGGGGAGGAAGGCCTGTTTCCAGGCGACGAGAGCCGCCGCAGTGCGGCTGCGAACGCCGCAGTGCAGCCGGAACAAGCCACATCCCCGGCGCGACCGCCGGAGCAGATCGACATAATGTGCACCGGACCGTTCGTTTTTGACCTGGATGCCCAGGTGGCCCGTTTCACCGAACAGGTGCAAGTGTTTCGCGCGGCCGCGAATGGCGTTAGCGATCAGTTGCGCTGCGACGACGAACTGCGAATCCACTTCTCGCCCCGCGAAGAGCTTACGCCCGCGCTGCCGGCGCCCAAGCCAAACTCCCCCCCGCAAGATTCCAGAATCCGCCGACTTGGTGCGCTCGAACCCCGGCGGATTGAGGCCCTCGGCCGCCCCGTGACCGTATTCGCGCCGTCCGGTCAGGTCACCGCGCGCGGCAACCGTCTGGAGTACGACCGCCGCATTCGTCGCACCGTACTGGTCGCCAATCCCGGCGAGCCAGACGTCGAAATCAAGCAGCGGGACAACGAGTTTCGTGGAAGGTCGTTGACCTACGAGCAGCCTGACGGGGCAGGTTTGCCGCGGGTGTTGTCGGAAGGACCGGGCTGGCTGCGGGCGGCCGCGCCCAATGGTCCTCCCCAAGTGTTGGAAGCCCGCTGGACGCGCGGACTGTCGCTTGCACCGGAGAGTGACAAGCACTTGCTGCGTTTGGCCGGGGAGGCGAGCGTGAAATCGACGCGTTTTGGCGATCTGGCGGGAGAGGAGATCCAGGCCTGGCTGCTGGAACTGCCGGCGATTCCAAAAACGCCGACGAGGCCAGCGGCGGACCCCGCGGCAATTCCTGGCGGCGAACCTTCGATGCGCGGAGCGCCGGAACGGTTGCTCGCGACGAACCGGGTGACTTTTCACTCGGATCGGGCGGAAGGAGCGACCGACCGGCTGGAGGTCTGGTTCGATACGAGGCGGGCCGAATCGCTCCGCAACGCGGCGCGGCAAAATGCGCCTTCCGGCGGCTCTCGCGGCGGAAATCTTGCGGCAGAGACTCATGCCGCGGGCGCGGGTAGGCCGTTGGTTGTTGTCGACAATCCGCGCGGCAGGCAAGCGGCGCCGCCTGCCGGTGTGGCGGCTCTGGCTGGTCTGGCGCCGTCTGGAATGGAGAATGCGAAACCGGAGGATGACGATCGTCCGAAGTCGAAGTACGTGGTGCAAGCGGACTCGATCCGGATGCAGCTCGTCGAGCGATTAACCATCCAGCAGGTCGAACACATCGATTTAGACGGGGCGATTCAGATGGACGAGGTTCCGCTGGACGCTGCTAAGGAAAAGCCGCTGGCCATGTCGGGCGAAGTACTGAGAGTGCGGGGAGCAAGTACGCCGGATACGACGCTTACGCTCACCGGCCGACCGGGAGAGGTCTCCGCGCGGGGCATGCTGTTGAGCGGCGGAGAGATACGAATGGACCGCAAGGCGAACCGGTTATGGATCGATGGCCAGGGGCGGATGATTCTGCCCGCGGCGGGGGGGCTGGCGCCTGGCGGTCGTCCCACGGGGGGGGCAAGTCCGCCCCGACAGGCAGGCCGCGAGAGCGACGCGCCGCCGCTGCCGGTGACGATCGATTGGTTAGGGGGAATGAAGTTCGACGGGAAGGT
>JALHPA010000658.1 GCA_022842745.1 Pirellulales bacterium | reverse complement strand
TGCTCGGACCAGGCGAGCGGAGCGCCCTCGAGGCGCTGGCCTTTGACGAGGGCTTGAATCGTGAAGAGGGGGGCGGATTGTGCGCGGGCGCCGAGAGGCAGGCTCAGCGCGGCGGAGGCAGCGAAGATTGTCAGGGCGAAGACCTGCAAGCGACTGGGGAGCGGTCGGCGGCGGGTCGAAACGTGCGGTTGCGGGGACGGCGGGGGCATGGGAGTCTGCCTGCGGCGTTGAGGGAGGTTTTGCCACGTGGCGCGCGGCTGTGTTTAGCCGGCGCGCGGCTGCGCGGCCTTAGCTTCGCTGTGCGCAAGTGTAGGACATGGGGGCCGGGCGTTGGTTGGCAGGGGGAACGGGGGAGCGATAGAATGGAGGGGAGTGGACGGGACGGGCGTGGAAGCAGTGCGCATTGTTCAGCAGACGAGGCCGCAAAAGGCGGCGGGAGTCCGAATATGATCCGTTGGCAGACGGCGACGATCGTGCGGATCGGGATGGCGGTGGGGGGGATAGCGGCATTGGGATGGTTGGGGGCGGGCGCGGGCAAGGTATGGGCCGGGGAAGAACAACGACAAACCAAGAGTGGGCCAACGGTCGGGAAGGGCGAAGCCGAGGGGCCGGCGGCCTCAGGCGGGCCGTCGAAACCGGGAGCCGGGGCGGGGAACGCGGGGGCCGAGCGGGAAGCGAATCCGAAACTGGCGGCGGAAGTGCGGCGGTTGGTGTTGCAGTTGGATAGCGCGGAGCTTTCGCGGCGCGACGCGGCGGAAGCGGAGCTACTGAAATTGGGACCGGAGGCTTTGGAGTTATTGCCGCCGGCAGGGGAGCGTACAAAGCCGGCGCTGCGCAGCGCGTTGGAACGCGTGCGACGAGGGATCGAGCGGCAGGCGGCGAATGCGGCAATGCAGGCGACGACGGCGACTTTGTCGGGTGAAGAAACGACGCTGGCCGAGGCGCTTGCGGCGGTCGCCAAACAGACGGGAAACGGACTATCGGTCGATGAGGAGACGGGGAAGACCAAGGTCGGAGTGAAAATCGAGAAGATGGCATTCTGGCAGGCGCTGGATCGGATTGCGGACGCAGGGGGCGTGAGGGTGTATGGGTATAGCGAGGAGGGGGGTCTGCAGCTTGTGCCGGTGGCTGGGAAAGCGTCGCCGCGCTTTGAGCGGGCCTGTTACAGCGGGCCACTGCGGCTGGAGGCGACGGAGATTACGTTGCAGCGGGATTTGCGGTCGGCGAGCGAGGGGAAGATGCGGGTGGGGTTGCACGTGGCATGGGAGCCGCGATTGCGGCCGATTACGCTGGTGCAGAAGCTGGACCACGTGATGGCGGTGGACGATCAGGACCATCCCATACCGGTGGAGAGCGAGGAGGGGGAGATTCCGGTGCTGGTGCAGCCGGGAAGCTCGGAAATCGAGATCGAGTTGCCCTTTACACTGGCGGCGCGGTCGGCGACCAAGATCCGATCCCTGCGCGGGAAGCTGCAGGTATTGCTGCCGGGGAAAGTGGAAGAGTTCGTGTTCGAGGGATTGAAAGATGCCAAGAAGGTGGAGCAGAGAAAGGCGGGGGCGACGGTGACGGTGGATGGAGTGGTGAAGAACAACGAGATTTGGGAGGTGCGGACGCGGGTCAAATTCGACCAGGCTTTTCAGGCGCTCGACAGCCACCTTTCCGGCTGGGTGCTGGGGAACGAAGCGACTATGATCGGTCCCGACAAGACGCCGATCGTCAACGCGGGATTTGAAACGACGTCGCGGACCGAGGACGAGATTGGGATTACGTATCTGTTTGAATTGAAGGACGGTCCAGAGGGGCATCGATTCGTGTACAAGACCGCGGCGACGATTTTTGACGTACCGGTGGAATACGAGTTCAAGGATTTGATGTTGCCATGAGGGAAGGGAGCGGCGGGATGGAGGAGCACCGGACAAGCGTTCGGGGGAGACGGGACGTTTCGAGACTGGAACGGAGGGGACGCATGCGCCGACGGGGATGGTTGGGCTGGGGAGGGGTCGCGGCGTGGATGACCGCCGCGGTTGTGGCGGCGGGATTTGCGGGGCCGATCGCGGCCCAGCCGATCTCCGGGACGCCGAAGACCGCTGGGGTTGACGGGAGCGCAAAGGGGGGGACCTCCGCATCCATTAAGGGGGGGGCTGGGAGTGCGGGGACGGCCGCCAGGAGCGGCGCGGCTGCGGGGAAGCAGCCTGGGAGTGAAAGCAAAGGGGGGGCGGAGTTTGGACCGATTCTGGCGCCGAGCACGGTCGTGGCGAAGGTGAACGGAGCGGCGATTCCGCTGGCGGAGGTGGACGCGACGCTGAAGGGGATCTTGAAGGGGCGGCAGGTCGATCGGGCGGCGATCCCGGAACTCCGGGCGAGCGTGCTCAACCAGCTCATCGATCAGAAGCTGTTGATGCAGCGGCTGGAGAAGGACAAGGCGGTGGTGACGGACGCGGAAATCGAAGGGGCGATCGATAGCATACGCTCGGCGCTCAAGCAGCAGAATACGACGCTGGAACAGACGGTCGCCAAATCGGGGCAGTCGCTGGCGTCGCTGCGGGCAAGGCTGGCGCAAGAGATGAGCATCGAGCGGTTTATCAGCAAGAATTCTACCGAGGAGGCGATGGCGGAGTATTTCCAGGCCCATCAGCGGAAATTCGACGGCACGCAATTGCAGGTGAGCCACATCCTGCTGCGCCCGGTGCGGGACGGAGACAACGCCGAGGTGGCGGAATTGGTGAAGGCAGCGCAGCGGATCAAAGCCGACATCGAAGGGGGGCAGATGTCCTTCGCCGAGGCGGCGGCCAAATATTCGGCGGGACCGAGCCGATCCAAGGGGGGGGACCTGGGGCTGATCGGACGGGACGGGCCAATGGTCGAGGCGTTCAACCGGGCGGCGTTCGATCTGGAGGAGGGGAAAATCAGCGAGCCGGTGTTGACGCAGTTCGGGGTTCACCTGTTGACGGTGACGGGGACCAGGCCGGGCGAGAAAAAGTTGA
>JALHPA010000657.1 GCA_022842745.1 Pirellulales bacterium | reverse complement strand
CCGCGGGCCAACCCTCGAACTGCAAGCGGACTTTGTCCCCCGAGCGGATCGTCCCCTGGCTGCGATCTTCGCCGCGAATCAAGGGCGCATCGTTTCCGTCCACCCAAAGCTGCACGGCTAGGTCTTCGGTATCGGGCACAAACATCATCAAAGGCGTACCTTCCTTGAGCATTTCGGCGCCTTGATTGACGAATACCTGCACGATCCGCCCTCGGACCGGTGCGATCACCAACTGGCGGCCGATATTCGCCAGGCTGCTTTCCGCGCTGACCAAATCCTTTTGCGCGTTGGCAACGTCGCCTTGCGCTTCGTTAAATGCTGCCCGCGCGGAGCCAATTTTTGCTTGCGCCTCTTGGTCCACTTTTTCCAGTTCGGATTTCTTGGCGGCCACGTCCGCTTCTGCGGCAGCGACGTAATTGCGGGCTTGTTCCAATTTGGCCAGGTCTTCTTTGTGCCTGCGATCGGCCAATTCCGCGTCCAGCCCGGACACGATGCCGCTCTGTTTCAGGGTGATTTGCCGCTGCAAGTTGATGGAGGACTGATTCTCCGCCACAACGGCGGCGGCCAGTCCATTCTGTTCGGCCTTCTTCTTCTCCTCAGAAGCCTTGACGTCGCTGGCGGCCTTGGCCATCGCCTGGGTCCGGGCAAGCTCAAACGCCTCGACCGCCAGGGAGTAGGCTTTCGTCTTGTCTTTCGTGGCCTTCAGCTTCACTACCAAGGCGGCAATTTGCTGGCGGTAGCGCTCGGGCAGTTCGGCATCGTTGGCTTCGATTCGCATCAGCTTTTCGCCGGCTGCGACCTGCTTGCCCTCAAAGACCCAGCTTTCCATGATCCGCCCATAAATCGGCGCCTGCAATATCTGCGGACGCATCATCGGATCGTTGGCGATCACCTGTCCCGTGCCGGACACCGACTGTTGCCAAGGGACGAATGCCAATGCGATCGGCAAGGTTAGAAACACCCACATGATGACCCGAGCGATCCGCCGAGAAAATGTGCTGGACTGCACCTGCCGCAACGCGGGGAGGGCCAGGGCATCCGTTTGGGGGAGGGCGATACTCATGATTGGTTTCCTCGGAATCCCTAGCGCGGCGTTTCACTCGGCGGATTTCGGACCGGACAGGAGTTTTGGCAGGTTGGTCCGCTGGTCGGAGAGTAAGTGTCCGTTGACGTCTCCGCGCGGACGCACCTCGACGATTCGATCGCAGAGCGCCGCCAAGTCGGGCCGATTCGTAATCAACAGCAAGGTCCAGGGGGCGGATCGGTCAAAAATCACTTCGGAAACGCGGCTGATGGTGATTGGATCGAGCGCGTCCATCGTCTCGTCCAGCACCAGCAAACGGGGCCGCGCGACGATCGCCCGCGCCAGCACGAGCCGCAACGACTGGCCATAAGAGAGGGGCGAGCCGCCGGTCAGAATTGGCGTTTGTAATCCGCCGGGGTAGCTGTTGACTTCGTCCAGCAAACCCACGTCAGCCAGCGTTGAGCGTAGATCCGATGCCAGAATTCCTTCCCGTCCCATGCGGATGTTGTCCTCGATCGTGCCGTCGAAGATCTCGATTCGCTTGACGGTCGCAACGTGTTCCCGGAGATCGGCTAGCCGCAATTCGCGATATTCGACGCCGTCCAATTCGATTTTGCCGCGTTGAGGCCGCCGCAAACCGAACAGCAAATCGACCAGAGTGCTTTTGCCGCAACCGCTCTCGCCAACCAACGCCACACGTTCTCGCGGTGCAAGGTCGAGATGGAAGTCCCTCAGCAGCGGACGGTCGCGTTCATAACCGAACGTCAGCCCTGTGATTCGCAATTGCGCCGGCTCTGGCTTTCGAACCGGGGCGTCGCCTTCCGGACGCTCCAGCTCAAGATCGGTCAAGTGTCCCAGTTTTTCCGTGGCCGCCATCAGGTCGTAGAAGCTCTCCATGTGTTTGCCAAGCTTGACAAACGCCGAGACCACGACGGTCAAGATCAGTTCGGAAGCCACCAGTTGTCCGAGGGTCAGGCTCTTGGAGATCACAAGCCACCCCCCCAAGCCCAAAAGAGCGGTGCTGGCGATTGCTTGAATGACAAACGACCCGGCGATCTGTCGGAAGACGATGCGGAAATGCGCTTCGCGAGCGCGGAGGTAGCATTTGGCCAAGAAGTCCGCACGGTCGACGGCGAACGCCGGACCTCCGCTGGTCTTGAAGGCAATGGGATGGCGCGCCAATTCTTCCAGCCACTCGGCGACGGAATATTTCGCCCGCGATTCCTGAATGGCTGTCGCCGTGGCCCCCCGCCCGACCACGAATACGATGAACGCGATGGCGGCGAACAACACCAGATCGAACGCCAGCAAAACCGGATGATAAAACGCGACCACCAGCATTCCGAGAAGCACCTGCAGGATGTTCGTGAGGCCGTCCATTAGCAGCGTGGCGCTAACTTTTTGCACCGTCAACACGTCAAAGAACCGGTTGACCAACTCCGGCCCATGCTCCCGATCGAAGGACGAAACGCTGACCCGGGGCAATCGGTGCGCCAAGTCGGCCAGCACGCGCACAAATATCCGCCGCTGAAGCACTTCGACCACGTAGGTCTGGAGTGCGCGCATCACGCCGGCCAGAGACAAACACGTAAAAAGCACCAGCGCCAGCACGACGACCGGTTGCAACAGCGAGCCAAACGCCACGGTATTGACCAGCGCTTCGACCCCAATGGGCGTGGCCAGCATCAATACGCTGATGCCGACCCCGTACCAGAAAACCGAAATGATGTCCTTGCGCTCCGGTTGGAGGAGCCGCGCAAGCCGCCGCCACGGTGGAATGTGCGAATGGCCTGGAACGTGTCCGTGCCGATTTGCCTGACCGTGTTCGGATTCGCCATGCGCCGCATCCTTCGGCAGCCGCCGGGTAGCCGTCAGCTCGTAATACGGTGGTCCACAAGCCAGCCCCGCGGATGCCAGGAACACTTCCACCGGCTGGTCGACTTCGACTCCCAGCCGACGGGCCA
>JALHPA010000656.1 GCA_022842745.1 Pirellulales bacterium | reverse complement strand
CCGTCCTGATCCGGATCGAAACCAAAGCCGGCCACGGCGCAGGCATCCCCGTCAGCAAGAAAATCGCCGAAACCGCCGCCGAACTGGCGTTTTTGACCCGCGCTCTCGACTTTCAACCGCGATTGCCGGCCAGCGAACCCGCAAACGAGCCGGAGCGACCCTCCCCCTGAGCTGCCTGCTCGGCGTGGCCATGCCGATCGTGGGCAGTCCAATCGCTTGCAGGTCGGGGATCCGCTCACGCATGGGCCAACCGCCGATTCCCATTTCGCCCTGGAGGGGGGGGCGAAGACTTGGGCGGTGCGGAGAGCAGACGGATATTGCCAGGGCCCAGCAACTCATCCACCCGCCGCCGTAGCTCGGAATTCAACTCCACCCGCACCTGGTCGCACTTCAGCGTCACCTTGCAGCCATCCGCCAGGCACAGCACCAGCTCGACCTCGCAATTGCCGGGATAGCCGCGCAAGATCTCGTGCAAGTGGTCCAATCCCCGGCCGCCGTGTTGAACCTCATCCAGCCGGAAGCGAATCCCCTTCGTATACCGGCTGGCCAGTTCCGAGATCGGAAAGATCTCGTTGACGATCAGGTTGGCCTCCTCGGCGCCAGGCCGCCGGTCGATCGACCCCCGTACGGCGACAATGCTGTCCGCCACGACCAGTTGTCCGTAATTAACGTATTCGCTCGGCCACAGGATGCACCGCAACGCTCCGTCCAAATCCTCCAGATCGAACATCGCGTACTTGGTGTTGGTTTCCCCCGGCCGCGGATTCTTCGTCTGCGACAGCTTGATCGCCGAGAGCATGCCCCCCATCACCACTTCGGTCCTGTGGGGCAAATCCCCCACCGTGGTCGTGCTGTGCGTGCAGTACGTCGCCAGCGCCTGCTGGTGCTCGGCCAGCGGATGACTGGTCAGGTAGAAGCCCAGCACCTCCTTTTCGTGCCCCAATTTCTGTTTTTCGTCCCACTCCGGCAAATCCGGCAAGTTCGCGGCCCGCGCCGCCTCGGTTTGCAAGTCGTCGGAGTCGTCGAACAGCCCCTTTTGCCCGCTGCGGCGGTCCGCCAGCGCCGCGGCGCCCGTCTGCAAAGCCCGATCGAGCGCCGCCATCCACTGGGCGCGCCTTCCGCCGGTCGAATCGAACGCCCCCCCCTTGATCAAGCTCTCGATCGTCGCCCGATTGCACACTGCCGGGTCCAGCCGTTCGCAAAAATCGAACAAGTCGCGAAACGGCCCGCGCTTGGCGCGGTCGGCGACGATCGCCACCGACGCCTGCCCCCCGCACCCCTTGATCGCCGACAGTCCGAATGTGATCTTTCCGTCCCGCGCGCCAAACTCCACCTCGGAGGCGTTGATGTCGGGGGGCAAGACCTCAATGTTCATCCGGCGACAATCCTCCAGATGCTCGACCAAGGCATCCTTTCGCTTGAAGTTGCGCCCCGTGATGTCCCCCGACAGTAGCGCCGCCATGAACTGCAACGGATAGTGCGCCTTGAGATAGGCGGTCATGTAGGCGATCAACGCATAAGCCGTCGAATGGCTCTTGTTGAAGCCATAACCGGCGAATTTGGTGATCATCTCGAACAACTCCACCGCCTCGCTCCGTTTCAGCCCCTGCGCCGTGGCCCCGGTCACGAACTGCTCCTCGAACTTGGCGATCGTCTCCAGCTTCTTCTTGCTGATCGCCTTGATGCACGAGTACGCGTTCGGCAGTTCGATCCCCCCCAGCCGGTTGAGAATTCGCATCACCTGCTCTTGATACACCATCACCCCGTGCGTCTCTTCCAGCACCTCCCGCATCACCGGGTGCGGGTACTGCGCAGGCTTGCGGCCATGCTTGACCTGCACGTAGTCGTCCACCATGCCCCCCTCCAGCGGTCCCGGCCGGTATAGGGCGTTGGTGGCGATGATGTCCCGGAAGTGATCCGGCTTCATCTTCGTCAACAGATCGCGAATCCCGCCGCTTTCGAGCTGAAAGATCCCCTTCGTCTCCCCCCGGCACAACAGCGCGAACGTGGCCCGGTCGTCCAGCGGAAACTTGTACGGGTCCACCCGCTTCCCGGTCGTCTGTTCGATCAGCGTCACCGCCTTGCTCAAAATTGTCAGGTTGCGCAGTCCCAGAAAGTCCATTTTCAACAGCCCCGCCCGCTCGACATCCCCCATCGACCACTGGGTGATCGTCTCCTCCTTGTCCTTCACCCGGCACAGGGGGACGTACTCGATCAACGGCCGATCGGCGATCACCACCGCCGCCGCGTGCGTCCCCACGTTCCGCGCCAGCCCCTCGATCTTCATCGCCAGGTTCAATAGCTCCCGCGTCTGCGGATTCGAGTCCCGCGCGGCCCGCAGATCCGGGCTTTTCTCGAGCGCTTCGGCCAGTTCAATTCCCAACTCCTCGGGAACCAGTGCCACGATCTTGTCCACCTCGGGAATCGGCATCCCCAGCGCCCGCCCCACGTCGCGGATCGCCGCCCGCGCCGCCAGCGTCCCAAACGTGGCGATCTGCGCCACGTTGTCCGCCCCGTACTTCTCCTTCACATAATTGATGACGTCCCCGCGCCGGTCCTTGCAAAAGTCGATGTCGATATCCGGCGCCTCCAGCCGGCTCAAATCCAAAAACCGCTCGAACAACAAGTCGTACTCGAGCGGGCAAACATGGCTCAGGTACAGCGCGTAAGACACGAGCGCCCCAACCCCGGACCCGCGCGCCGTGGCCGGAATGTCCCGCTCCCGCGAATACCGCACAAAGTCCCACACGATCAAAAAATAGTTGGGAAAACCCAAGGCTTCGATCACGTGCAACTCGCGATCGAGCCGCTCCAATACCTCGCTGGACAGGGCGCATTCCCCTTCGCCGGGGTCCACCTCAGCAACCCCGTCCGCCGCGCCCGGCGCGCGTCCTTCCCGCCATCGCCCCGGCTGGTCGGCGTATCGCTCCTTCAGCCCCGTCAGACACAGCTCCCGCAGGTATTGCCCAGCCGTCAGGCCGTTCGGCGG
>JALHPA010000655.1 GCA_022842745.1 Pirellulales bacterium | reverse complement strand
TATGCGCGGGGATTGAACTCGCTATGCGCTCTGTTTGAGCATCAGGACACCGAAACGGTCGTACCGACCGACCGGCTGGTGCAGGTCACGCTGTCGCTGATGCGGTTGTAGATTGAGCCGAGACGGAAATTACCGTCTGGGTGGTCGCGAGCGGCCCGAAGGACCGCTCACTGCCCACCTTCGAGCGTACCGGTTTGCGTCCGCTTGTTATTTGCGTTGGCCGACCGTCAGCATGGACCGCTGACTTCCCTGGCTGATGAAAGCCTCGACCTCGGAGACACTGTGCGCGCCGGTCAACTGACGGCGGTCCCAGCCGGTCGCCGTCTTGGTGTACATGACCAGTTGGGGAATGGACTGGCCTTGCATCAGCTTCTCGGCAAGGGGCGCTTGAACTTCCGAGTTGACCACGGCGAACGAAACTTTCCCCAGACTGCCTCTTTTCTCCATTTGAGGGAGAACGCTTTGCTTCATCGTGCGGCACCCAGGGCACCAATCGGCCCCGACAAGCACCACGAGGGGCTTACCGGTTTCCTGGGCTCGGTGAAACGCCTTGTCGTAGCTGCTGGCAGGAGTGCTCACACCGGCCAAGAACGAACATTGCATCAATGCAATTGCCAATGAAGTCACGATTGGAATCTCCTTAAATGGGGTCTGTGCGCAGAGTTCTAGCCCAACTCATCGCCGCCGGGATGAAATAAGGCGACTCGCCTTTGCGAGGCGAACCTGGCAGCCCTGGGGCCGCCATCGTCGGATCAGGTGGGAGGCAAACCTTGCGTATCGCGGAATTTGCACGAGAAGCGGCTGATCAGACCGTTCTCAGCGCGACGGGCGGCTTCAATCCTGCCGCCGCGAAGGCATCAGTGTACCTGGGTAAAATGAATGTGCAACCGGGGACGGCGGAAAATTTGCGGGCTGCCAAAGCATCTGCTAGCTCGTTTATGGAAGTTGTCTGGAGGGGTGGCTGGGGTGTGTTTGGTGGCGCATAAATCCAAAAAAGATCGATACTTGTCGATTGTCGAGCGAAGCGACCGGCCGATATAATCGCGAGACGCGTTCGCGGATCCATCTGCTTGCGGCTGGGGCGTTTTCCCAGCGAATCTCCCCCACTTCGCCGACCCTCGCGGCGTCTCTCATGAAGCTTCGGGTAGGTTTGATCGGCCTTGGGGACGGTTGGGAAAACCGTTACCGCCCTGCGCTCCGCGCCCTTCCGGATCGTTTTGAGGTCCGCGCCGTGTGCGATCAGGTGGCTCACCGGGCCGAGCAGGCGGCGCGCGAATTTGGGGCGACCCCGGTGGACGGGTTTCGCGCGGTGGCGAATCGCGAAGACGTAGATGCGCTTTTGCTGTTTGGCGATCAGTGGTATGGCGAGTTGCCGATCTTTGCCGCGTGCGATGCGGGAAAGGCGGTGTATTGTGGTATGCAGCTTCCGTTGGGGACCGAGCAGGCGGCCAAACTGCGGCGGCGGATTGTGGAATCGGGCATCGCTTTCATGGCCGAATTTCCGCGACGCCAGGCGCCGGCGACGCTGCGGCTGAAGGAATTGATTGCGACGCGATTGGGCGAGCCAAGATTGCTGTTTTGCCATCGCCGAACTCCAGTAGCGGACAAAGCGACACGGGCGGTCCGCGGCCTGCCGAAGCAGGGAGACCACCAGGATTTGATCGAATTGGTGGATTGGTGCCGGTACGTGGTGGGCCGCGAGCCAACCTCGGTTATCGGACTATCCCATTCGGTCGCTCCTGGCTCGGTGGAATCGGATTACAAGATGATGAGTCTGGACTTCAGCGGGACCAATCCGCCTGGCTCGGGCGTGGTCGCCCAGATCAGCAGCGGGTACTACATGCCCAGTTGCTGGGAAGAGGCGGTCTCGTTTCGGCCGCCGGCGGCGTTGCAGGTGGCATGCGAGAACGGGATTGCGTTTGTGGATCTACCGGCAAGCGTGATCTGGTTTGACCGGGCGGGCCGACACCAGGAATCGCTGGAGAGCGAGCGGCCGGTGGGCGAACAGCTTTTGGCACAGTTTCACCGTTCGGTGACCAGCCTGGTGCGGAATACGTCGGGTCTGGAGGACGCTTACCGGGCCGTATCCGTGGTGCTAGCGGCGATGGCCAGCCACGAGCAGGGGCAGCGGATCTACCTCGACCACTAGGATGATTTCGCGGGCCGCCGGTCTGGAAGCGCGGGCGGCTATTTACTCTTCGAGCGAACGGTGAGCCGGTATGCATGGAGCAGGCTGCCGGAGTCGTGAGCATCCATGACGGCGATGAAGTACGGCCCGGCGGTTGAAGGTGTGAACTCGATGCGCGGGTCCGCCGTGAGCGACTGATCGTCGGATTGGGCGACAATCGTTCCTCGGCCGTCGTAAAGGGTCAGCAAACCGTCGAGCGGCGAGCCGCGCTGATCGGCCACTAGCTCGCACTCGATTGGCGATCCGGCCGCAACGTCCAACCTGTAAACGTCGACGTCCTTGGCGGATTGGATTGAGCCGAGGACGCTGTGCCCATTGGTCAGCGGCTGGGGTTCGCGGAAGCCGTTGTTGGGCTCTTTCTCTTGGATCAGGCTCGAATGCGCCACGACCAGGATTTTCAGGCTTGCTTCGCCAGCGGGCGTTTGCGCCGTTAGTTCCAGCTCGCCGGCTGGCGTTTCGGGAGGGAGGGCAAGTTCGATTTCGACTTGTTGGTCCCCCACTTTTTTGCCGTCGACTTTGTCGGGAACGTCCGCCTTCCCTGCTTTCAGAAGTTTGATTTTCGCGTCGGGGATTGCGCAGCGGACCTGGGTACACTGGTCGAGATTTTTTCCCCGCAGGACGAGGTGGCTGGTCGCGCCCGCGGAAACACCCAGCGGTAGGGCCAGCAGCAACTCGGGTTTCGGCGGAGAAGGGGGATCGCTCTTTTTGTCTTCTGCGAAAAGCGTCAGGGCAGGCAGAATTCCGGCCAATAGAAACAACGGGCGCCAACGTGATGAGCCGGCGCGGCTGGCAAGGCGCGATTGGGGCGCCG
>JALHPA010000654.1 GCA_022842745.1 Pirellulales bacterium | reverse complement strand
GGGGGCAGGCGGGGGGGTGGGATCTGGTCTACCAGAGCCGGAGCGGACCGCCGTCGCAACCGTGGCTGGAACCGGATATCAACGATCATTTGCGGGCAATCGCCGCTGAGGGAGTGCGGGAGGTGGTGGTGGCGCCGATCGGGTTTGTTTCCGACCATTTGGAAGTGTTGTACGACCTGGACACGGAAGCGAAGCAGTTGGCAGGGGAGTTGGGGATGAAACTGGTGCGCGCCGCCACGGTGGGCTGCCATCCGCGGTTTGTGCGGATGATTCGGGAGCTAATCGTGGAGCGGATGGAGGGGGGAGAGCGACTGGCCGTGGGGGAGATGGGACCGAGCCACGATGTGTGCCCGGTCGATTGCTGTTTAAGCGGGCGACCGGCGCGGGGGGGTTAGATTCTCGTGAGCCGAGCGGGATTGATTTGACGTCGGCTATTCGAGCGGCTAAACAAGCGACATTCTTGCTCGACCTGTCCCGGAGAGTGCCTGCCATGATGCCGCTGCCACGCGCGATCGCTCTAGGATGCTGTTTGACCTTGTTGCTGAAAACTGGGGCCGGTGGGGAGTCTCCCGCCGTGCCGGCTCAGCCGGGCGCCGCGGGAGAGGGGGCGGCCAGCGAGAAGGGGGGCGCCGGAGGGAAGGCAGGTGCGGCGAAGCCGATGATGCGGCGGCTGCCTGGGATGCAGCGGGGGGGGGAGCGTGCTATTGCCGAATCAGTGGTCGCTGCGTCCGGCGGGGAAGCAGATCAAGATGGGAGATTTTCCGGTCAATATTGCGCTGCACCCGAGTGGTCTTTACGCGGCGATCCTGCATTCTGGTTATGGGGAGCATGAGATCCTCAGCGTGGATCTGAAACGGGACGCGGTGGTGAGCCGGGTACCGCTGGACGATACTTTTTATGGGCTGGGTTTTTCTCCGGATGGCAAGCGGCTGTTCGCGTCTGGGGGAGTGAGCGAGACCGTAATCGAATATGCGTTCGAGGGGGGGCACCTTTCCAAGCCGCGCGTGCTGTCGTTGGGGGATCCGAAGCAGGAGACGCTGGTTCCGTGCGGGCTGGCTTGCGCCAGCGACGGCAAAACGCTGTACGTGTGCAACGCGTGGCACAATTCGCTGTGTTTGATTCCGCTGGACGATCCTGGGCGATTCGAGCGGTTTCCGCTACCGGGGAAGGAGCGGTATCCGTACACCGTGATTGAGGATCGGGCTGGATCGCGACTGTTCGTGTCGCAGTGGGGGGGCGGGGCGGTCTCGGTGTTTGACTTGAAGAAGCGGGCGTTTGTCGCGGAATGGCCGACGCCGGTGGCGAACGTGCCGGCGGGGGAGTCGCACCCGACGGAGATGGCGCTGTCGCCGGACGGTAAGCGGCTGTTCGTGGCATGCGCCAATAGCAACGCGGTGGTGATTTTGGACACGGCGAATGGCCGGCCGCAGGAGGCGATCTCGAGCGCTTTGCATCCGAAGGCGCCGGTGGGGAGCACGCCGAACAGCGTGGCGTTGTCGGCGGACGGGAAGGCGCTGGCGATCGCGAACGCGGACAACAACAACGTGGCGATGTTCAACGTATCGAAGCCGGGGCGGGCGGAGTCGCTGGGGTTCATTCCGGCGGGTTGGTATCCGACGTCGGTGCGGTTTGCGGCGGATGGGAAGCGGATTTTCATCGCCAACGGGAAGGGGGCGATGTCGAAGTCGAACGTTCAGGGGCCGCGGCCGTACGCCGATCCGCCGCCGACGGTGCGGCAGTACATCGCCGAGTTGTACGACGGCACGCTGAGCATGGTGGCGGCACCGTCGCCCGCGGAGATGGCGGCGTATTCGAAGACGGCGTACGAATGCAGCCCGTTACGGGCCGATCTGGCGCCGGCGTCCGCCCCGCGGGAGTCGAACAATCCCGTTCCGGCGAAGGTGGGGGACCCCAGCCCGATCCGATATTGCCTGTACATCATCAAGGAGAATCGGACGTACGACCAGGTGTTTGGCGATATGAAGGAGGGGAATGGGGCGGCGGATTTGTGCCTGTTTCCGGAGCGGGTGACACCGAATCACCACGCTTTGGCGCGGGAGTTTGTGCTGTTGGACAATTTTTACGTGGAGAGCGAGGTGAGCGCCGACGGGCACGAATGGAGCACGGCCGCTTACGCCACGGACTTCACGGAGAAGACGTGGCCCTTGAACTACCGGGACCGGGGGACGAACAAGGTGGGTTATCCGAGCGAAGGGAGCAACCGGATATCGTCCTCTTCGGGAGGGTATATCTGGGATCGCTGCCGGGAGGCGGGAGTCAGTTACCGCAGCTATGGCGAGTTCGTGGACAACGCGCTAAAGGTGGGGGATCCGGGGAAGGCGCTGGTGAAGGGGTTGGAGGGGCACTTCGATCCGCTGTTTCGCAGCTACGATCTGGACTATCCGGACGCGAAACGGACGGACCGGTTCTTAGAGGAGCTCGCGGGGTTTGAGGCGAAGGGGGATTTGCCGCGGTTTATCGTGTTGCGGCTGCCGAATGACCATACGCATGGGACGGCGCGGGGCAAACCGACGCCGACCGCGATGGTGGCGGAGAACGACCTGGCTCTTGGCCGGCTAGTGGAGGGCTTCAGCAAGAGCAAGTTTTGGAAGGAGAGCGTGATTTTGGTGGTGGAGGACGACGCGCAGAACGGTTCGGACCACGTGGACGCTCATCGGACGGTGGCGCTGGCGATTGGACCGTATATCCGGCGGGGGTCGGTCGATTCGACGCTGTATAGCACGGCGAGCATGCTGCGGACGATGGAGCTGATCTTGGGCCTGCAACCGATGAGCCAGTTCGACGCCGCGGCCACGCCGATGTACAACTCGTTCACCGGTCAGCCCGACTTTCGGCCGTACAAGCACCGGCCGGCGAACGTGGCCTTGGACGCGGTCAACAAGCCGGGATCCTGGGGGGAAGAGGAGAGCGCCAAGCTGGATTTCAGCCGGGAGGACGCGGCGGACGATTTGCTGTTGAATGAGATCGTATGGAAAAGCGT
>JALHPA010000653.1 GCA_022842745.1 Pirellulales bacterium | reverse complement strand
GGCGCGTCCGCTCGGCGCGCCCGGGATGAGTCTGCCGGAATGGATTCGGCTGGTGATTCAACACCGAGGGGAGCAGGCGGACCGGGGGGCCGCCATTTCCGCGGGGATAACGGAAAGCGTGCGGTGCGGGGTAACGACGATCGGCGAGATCGCCACGGGGTTTCCTGGCGGGGCGGAGGCGCAGGCCGATTCCACCGTGTTCTTTGAGGTGCGGGGACTGCGAAAGAACGACTTCGCCGCGCGAACCGCCTCAACCAGCGAATTTCTGAACTTGGAGCGTGGGGGCGGGGCTGGATGGCGAATGGGCCTCAGCCCGCATGCGCCGTATTCGGTCCATCGTGAGTTGCTGGAGTGGACGGTCGCCGCGGCGCGGGACCGCCGGTTGCCGCTGGCGATGCATCTGGCGGAGAGCGTGGAGGAAATGGAGCTATTGCAGGCGGGAACGGGACCGTTTCGAGAGCTGTTGGAATCGCTGGGGGTGTGGGAAGAGTCGGCGTTTTTGGCGGGCGGGTCGCTGGGGTATTATTTGCGACGGCTCTCGGAAGGGGATCGGGTGTTGGTCATTCACGGAAACTATCTCAGCAATAGCGACATGGACTTCTTGGCGAAGCAGCGGGAGCCGATGAGCGTGGTATTTTGCCCGCGGACGCACGCGTATTTTCAACACGCGCGGTATCCGCTCGCGGAGTTGCTTTCGCGGGGGGTAAACGTGGCGATTGGGACCGATAGCCGAGCATCGAATCCGGATCTCAACCTGTGGGGGGAGATGCGGGAGTTGGTGGATCGGCAGGGGGCGTCGCCGGCAGAAGCGCTGCGGATGGGTACGCTGGGGGGGGCGGCCGCTTTGGGGCTGGCGGGCGAAATCGGCTCGCTCAGCGTTGGCAAGCGCGCGAACCTGGCGATCGTGCGGACGGAGCGCGGACCTAGCGACCCCGTCGCGGCGATTCGCCACCGTTCGGCGGTAGTGGCGACAATGATCGGGGGACGCGTGGTGTATTCTTGCCACCCCGATTTGCCGGTCGATCCGGTCGGGGGGGGCAATTAGCCGGTTGGCAAGTTGAAGGGCATCTACAACCGGCAGTTGTTGATTTGCGTCTCCAGAATGGCCGACGCGCCGAGCGTTTCGAGCCGTTCCATGATGCCGATGACCTCTTGGCGGCGGACCATCACCCGCACGGCGCACCACGCGGGATCCTCAAGCGAGCTGACGGTCGGAGAATTGAACCCCGGCGTGATCCGCTCGGCCTCGGCGAGTTTGGCGCGGGGGACGTTGTACTCCAAAAGCGAGTAGCCTCGGGCGATGACCACTCCTTCCAGCCGGCGGACCACGCGGTCGGCCAATTCACGATGGCGGCAGGTGGGATTTTGGACCAAAATGGTCTCGTAACTGCCGATTTCGTCCAGGACGCGCAGTTGATTGGCGGCCAGCGTGCTGCCGGTCTCGACCAGGTCGACGATCGCGTCCGCGACGCCGAGCGCGATCATGATTTCAACGCTTCCCGACAGCGTTACCAAATGGGCGGAGGCGCCATGCCCGCGCAGGTAGCGGGCGGTAACTTGCGGGAAGCTGGTGGCGATTCGACGGCCGTTGAGTTCGGACGCGGCGCGGATGGGGCTGGAGTCGGGGACGCAGACGGCCAGCCGGCAGGCGCCGACTCCCAATTCCAGCCGGGAAATGAGTTCGACGCCGCTCTCCGCGACCAGGTCGGCGCCCGTGACGCCAAGGTCGATGGCGCCTTCGGCGCAGAGGACGGGAATATCGTCGGTGCGCAAGAACGTCACGTCGACGGGTAGCTCCTTGCAACGGGCGAAGAGGGTGCGGTCGCTACGTCGAAAGCTGAGGCCGGCTTCTTTGAGCAATCCCTCGGCCACTTCGGCCAGTCTGCCTTTGCTGGGTACGCCGATGCGTAAGTTGGTCATCGTGATTCAGTACAGGGGGGTATTACGGAGGCGGCGGGCTGTTAGCCACTCGATTACGAGGAGGGGCGGGCGGCCTTTTCTTCCAAGCCGCTGGTTCCGAATCGCCCGGCGAGTTCGGCCTCCAATTGGGGGAGGGAAATATCCCGGCTCGCCAAGAGGACCAACAGGTGGTAGACGAGATCGCCGGCCTCGCTTAGGAGATGAGCCGGGCCGAGTTCTGCGGGTTCGCCGGCGGCTTCAAAGACTTCGGCGGCCTCCTCGATCAGTTTTTTGCGGATTTTTTGCGGTCCGCCGGCCAGGAGGGCCGCGGTATAGGATTTGTCCGACGGGTTGCGGCGGCGATCCTCGATGATCGCCATCAACCGGGTAAGTGTCGACTCACTCAAGCGCGGCTCCGCGGTGGGAAAGGGTTATTTGTCCCCACGATAGGCAGCAAGCGTCCAACAATCAACGGCCGTTGGGCGGGAGGATGCGAAGCGTATAGCGCTAAGGGCCATTTGCCTGCCGGAGCAAGGAGTCGGCGAGGGAAGTGGTCGATCGGTCGTCGTTATCCCAAAGCGCGGAAAGATTGGCGCGAATTCTTCGGGTGGCGGAGGCCAGGTAGTACCGTCCGGCGGCTAAGTCGTCGGCGGGATTGGCGGGGACAACGAAGTGCGAGGCCGAGTGCGAGGTTGAGGGGGAGGTCGCGAAATGGGGGGGGTGGCCGTTGTGATCGTGGAGGGCGAAGAGGGCGGCGTCCAGGCGTTTGAGGACGCACGCGCTGACGTACAGCTCCATCGCGGCGTTGGCCACGCGGCCAAGGTGGTATTGCCGATCGACAATCGACTCGCGGTAGGTCCGCAGCAGCCGCTCGACGTGGCTTCCGAAGTTCGCGACGAGAGATCCAAAGCGGGCGGCGTCTGGCTCCAGATCGGAGTGGGCGACTGTGAACTCCGGACCGCGAAAGAGGGACTCGATGCGGCGTCCGGCAAAACCGCCGAGCCGGCCAAGATTGGCCAGCGGATGCGACAGGGCGTCGAGAATGCCCTTCAGCTCCAGCCCAACGTCGCGCAAGCCGACCAGCGCCGAGAAGGCGCGGAGGACG
>JALHPA010000652.1 GCA_022842745.1 Pirellulales bacterium | reverse complement strand
GACCACTCTCCGGAATACCACCTGATCCCCCTCGTCTTACAGGTCGCCCTGGGACAGCGTGAGAAGATAACCATCTTCGGCAACGACTATCCCACGCCCGACGGCACCTGCGTTCGCGACTACATCCACATCGCCGACCTGGCCCACGCGCATCTACTGGCCCTCTCCTCCTTGGACCAAGGCAGCCGCACGTACAATTTGGGCAATGGCCAGGGTTTCTCGGTCCAGCAGGTCATCGATACGGCCGAGCGAATCACCAAGAAACCGATCGCGGTCGAACACGGTCCCCGCCGCCCCGGCGATCCGGCGGTCCTGGTCGCCAGCAGCGAAAAAATCCGCCGCGAGCTCGGCTGGCAGCCCCGATTCGCCTCGCTGGAGTCGATTATCGAATCCGCCTGGTTATGGCATAGCGCCCACCCCCGCGGATACGACGACCGCCGGTAAGTGTCACTCGTGGCCCGAACGGTGAGAATAAAAAAAGTGATTGCAGAGCATTCCATCGTAGTGCTGAATCACGACGCGCCTGACACGGGGCTTCACGCGGGCGATGTCGGCGCGGTGGTTCACGTCTACGGGCAAGGGACTGCGTACGAAGTTGAATTTGTTGACGGAGGCGGCGCCACGATTGCCTTGATGACGCTTTCCTCACGCGACGTCCGACCACTCTTGGAAGGCGAGATGCTCCACGCTCGGCGGCGAAATCTCGCATAACCCAGTGGTGCATCCGCTCCGCCGGTCAGTGTCGATGCTAACGTCGAATGGCTCTGGCCGCTGCCCGGGCGCCTTGACGGTTCGACGGCGTCGTGAGAACGCTGGATGAAGTCGCCCGCTGGGCCAAATTTGCCGGACCGAACTCGGCGACGCCCGAACCGACAGCTCCGGCCAGCCTTCCCTCGATCCAAGGTAGGTAGCCCAACCAGTCGAGGCCATCTTCGGAATTCCAGCGATTTGCCTCGCCGAAAGCTTGCGAGAGGCAGCATTTGCGACGATCATTTCTGGGGATCCACTCCAATTCTGGAATCGCGATGGCGATCCGCTTCTGCCCAACCACCAATTTTCCACCACGCACCGCAGCGAGGCGACCATGACCAGTCCAGCAAAACCATCGGCGACCGACCAAGCCCCTTCTTCCCTCGATTCCCTCAGTCGCCGCAACTTTCTAAGCGCCGGCGCAGCGGCTTTGGCCCTCACGTCCCTCGACGCCGAGGCCCTGCTCGCCGCCGCGGAAAAGCCCCGCCGCGTCGGCCTGATCGGCGCTGGCTGGTACGGGAAAAGCGACCTATGGCGGCTGGCGCAAGTCGCGCCCATCGAGATCGTTTCCATCTGCGATCCCGATCAAGGGATGCTGGCCGAAGCGGTGGCGATCGCGAAAGAGCGGCAAAAATCGAAGGCTGCTCCGCGCACCTTCGGCGACTATCGCGAAATGCTCAAGGAAAAGGATCTGGATATTGTGCTCGTCGGCTCGCCCGACCATTGGCACGCCCTGCACGCCATCGCGGCTATGGAAGCGGGGGCCGATGTCTACGTTCAAAAGCCGATCAGCGTCGACGTCCGCGAAGGCGAAGCGATGCTCGACGCCGCCCGCCAGCACAAACGCGTCGTCCAGGTCGGCACCCAGCGCAAGAGCACTCCGCACCTCATCGACGCCAAGCGCGAAATCGTCGATGCGGGACTGCTCGGCACGATCGGGCACGTCGAGATGTGCTGCTACTTCCACATGCGCGCCAACGGCAATCCGCCGCTGCAACCGGTCCCCGATTCCCTGGATTATGAAATGTGGACCGGTCCCGCCCCCCTCCGCCCCTACGACGGTTCGCCTCACAAGCGCTGGTGGCGGACGTTTAAGGAGTACGGCAACGGCATCATGGGAGATATGTGCATCCACATGCTGGACACCGTCCGCTGGATGCTCGGCCTCGGCTGGCCCAAACGGATCAGCTCCACCGGCGGCATCCTCGTGCAAAAGGACGGCAAATCCAACATCTCCGATACCCAGACGGCGACCTTCGAGTACGACAACCTCAACGCCGTCTGGCAGCACCGTACCTGGGGGACGGCCCCCGATACCGATTACCCCTGGGCGCTGTTCATCTACGGCGACAAGGGAACACTCAAGGCCAGCACCATGCGTGCCGACTTCATCCCCCAGGGTTCCAGTTCCAAGCCAATCCACTTTGAATGCCTCTTCGAGCGGGAAAAGTACCCTGAGGATGTGACCGAGAAGGAGATCGAGCTGAACGCCGCCCCGGCCACCCGCCGGCACATGCTCGACTTTCTCGCCGCCGTCGACAAACGGAGCCTGCCGGTCGCCGATATCGAACAAGGTCACATCACGACCGCAAGCTGCCTCATGGCCAATCTCTCGATGGAACTGGGCGGGCGGCCGATCGTCTACGATCCCGAGCGGCGGATCGTCGTCGGCGACGAAGAAGTCACCAAGCGGCTACTCCGCCCCTATCGTTCCCCCTGGAAACATCCGGGGAAAGCGTGATGCGCGAACAGCGAAGGAGTATCCAGCAACTCATTCCTTGATCTGCTCCAGACCCAACCGGTCTCTGAGCAATCGCACCAGCCACGCCACTTCCACCTTGTCCCGATAGCCAAACAGCCGGACCTCCGGCAGGCCATGCAGCGCCACGGCCATGTTCGCCGTGGCGCTCTCCGTGGTGGAGTAGCGCACATCCTCGATCTGCTTGCGCCGCCAACTTTGCTCGCGCCGGCCGAAGATTGTCGTCGTCGCGACCCTCAGCTCCTCCTCGTTAAGCTCGATCTCGCTCCGCCGCCAACCGCGGTACAAAATTGCCGTCCCCACGCCGATCCCCGCCCCCCAAAACGGCGTCAGAAATAGCACCGCCCAGCCAATGTGCATTGGCTGTCCCACATCGTTCTTCAAGTCTCCACGCAGAGCCGACCCAATCATGATCGGGGTCATCACGCACAAAATCCCATTCCAGATCACGCACCACAGAAACAGGAAGAACCCACACCCCCGCACCAGCCCCGGCGGTG
>JALHPA010000651.1 GCA_022842745.1 Pirellulales bacterium | reverse complement strand
CCATGACTCGCTCCTCCGTCATGTTTTGACGATCGAATTCGCCGGTCAGCCGTCCTTCGCAAAGCACCAGAATCCGGTCGCAAACCGTCAACAGCTCGGGCAGCTCGCTGGAGGTGACCAAAATGGCCAAACCCTCGCGGCACAAATTATCCATCAAGCGATACAACTCGGCCTTGGCCCCCACATCGATGCCGCGCGTCGGATCGTCCAACAAGAGCACCTGCGGCCGGGTCAACAGCCACCGGCCGATGATGCATTTCTGTTGGTTGCCCCCGCTCAGGCTGGTCACGGGGGCCGATGTGCCTGCCGTTTTCACGCCGAGTTGGTCCACGGTGGACCGCGCGGCCGCGCGTTCTCGTTCGCGGCCAATCAGCCCAGCCGTGGAAAGCTGCTCGAGCGTACAAATGGTGATATTGCGTCCCACCGACATTTGCCCGAACAAGCCAAGCCGCTTCCGGTCCTCGGTCACCATCGCCAGTCCGGCCGCTTTGGCTTCCGCGGGATGAGTGAATCGCACGGGGCGCCCTTGCAGCAGGATTTCGCCAAGCGGGACCTCGCTGGACGCGCCAAACAAGCACTCCAATAGCTCGGTTCGCCCGGCCCCCATTAAGCCCGCGATCCCCACGATTTCGCCGGATCGGACCGAAAAACTGAGCTTTCTGAGCCGCCATTTGCGCGCGTGACCAGGCCGCGGCAGGGATAAATTGCGGACCTCGAGCACCTGTTCCCCCGGCGAACGGGGCTGTCGGAATTGGGACGCCTCGATCTCGCGGCCGACCATGAAATGGGTGACCTGGCGGGGATTGGTCGCTTCGCGCTCGATGGTCGTTACCAGCCGGCCATCCCGCAGGATCGTGATCCGATCGGCAAGTCGAAAGATCTCGTCCATTTTGTGCGAAATATACAAGATCGTCACGCCGCGCTCTCGGAGCCGCTCGATGACGCGAAACAGCCGCGCCACCTCCGACTCGGTCAACGCGCTCGTCGGCTCGTCCATGATCAGAATCGCCGAATAGAGGGAGAGCGCTTTGGCGATCTCGATGAGCTGCTGATCGCCGACGCGCAGCCGGCCCGCCAACTGGCGCGGAGGGATTCGGCATTCCAGTTGGGAGAACAACTCAGACGCGGCGGACTCCATCGAGCGGTCGTCGAGCAGGCCGAGCGGAGTTCGAAGTTCGCGGCCCAGAAAAATGTTCGCGGCGACCGACAGTTCGTCCACCAGGTTCAGTTCCTGGTGAATAATGCTGATTCCGGCGCGCTCAGCGTCGCGGGTGCCCGAAAAGCGAATGGGCTGGCCCCGCACGAGAATTTCCCCCTCGAACTCCGGGATCACTCCCGAGAGGATCTTCATCAACGTGCTCTTACCGGCGCCATTTTCGCCGCAAATCGCGTGCAACTCGCCAGGCAAGATCTCGACCGATACATCGGCCAAGGCCACCACGCCGGGAAACCGTTTGGTGACCGAGCGGATCGAAATCAAGGGTTCCCGCGACATACGTTGTGACTCAATGCGGCGCGATCAATCCTCGCCTGGAGGTCCGCTGGCCAGCGCCGCGCGGGTCGAGCGGGCCTGCCAGATTTTGGTGGCCACAAACAGCGCGGTGAGCACGGAACCGACTTGAACGCCGCGCGCCAATCCTCCGATCAGGCCGTACAGGCAACCCAAGATCAGCCCAAGCGTCGCAGCGGCAACCCAGCCCAACGCTCCAGGGAAAAACTGCCGATGCGCTTGCTTTCCCTGCCGAAACTCGGCAAATGCCACGGCGCAAACCACCACAATGCCCACCACCAGCCCCTCGTAAACTTCCGCCCCTGAATTAATGATACGAGCGACTCCGTTTATCACGGTCCGCAGAAATAAGCAACCAAGCACAACGCCCGGAATCGCCCCTACCCCTCCCTGCAAGCTACATCCTCCCACCACCGCCGCGGCGATGGCATTCAATTCATACCCCATGCCGAGCGATTGCGGTTCAGCGACCGATTGGTCGCAAATTGCGATCACTCCCGCCAACGCCGACAACATCGCGCTGATCACGTAGGCCAGCCACTTGAGTGAGTCGGTCCGAATGCCGCTTAATCGAGCTGCTTGTTCGTTGCCCCCCATCGCGTACAAGTGCCTGCCCACCACGGTCTTGCTCATCATCAACCAGGCGAGCAGCGCGATGACAACAAACAGCACCAGCGGAATCGGGAAATAGGTATTGCTAAACTCCGCCAGTGTACGGAACCGCTCGTCAAATAGATTAATCTGAGTACTTCGACTACCGATTACGACTTCCTGCACCCGTTCGATAATCGCCCGAGCCAGACTGCGCAACCCCACCAGCGTCGCCAAGGTAGCGATGAAAGGTGGGAGCCGGACGACGGTGATCAACCAGGCATGCAGGCTTCCGACCAAGAATCCCACCAGCAGCGTGCCTGAAATAGCAACGCAGTAGACCCAAAAATGCACCGGTCGATTGGTACCCTCCATGCCCTCCTGGTCGAGAAGCAACATGATCGAGGCGCAAACGGTTCCTCCCATGGCCAGCATGGAGCCACTGGAAAGGTCAATGCCCCCGGAGATGATTACAATCGCGCTGCCCAGCGCAAAGATGCCAAGAATGCATGTGGGACGGACAATCAACTTAAGACTGTCTAGTGGCGTTTTCCAGTAGACGTGCTGGCTGTCGAACACCGCGACAAGCACGACCACCAGCACCAACGCGCCTACCAGTCGTATCTCGTGCCGCTCAAAGAGACGGCGAACGAGGTTGCTTTCCGCATGCTCGCTCATGAACTCTTGAGGTTATATTCGGCGAGCCATTTCTTGAATTCGCTCAGTGTGAGAAACTTCGTGTTCTTGTCGAACATCTCCGCCTTCAGCGGCGACCCCTCGTCGGGGACCACAACCTTGAGCCCGGTTTCAAATAGATCTCCGTCCGGCTGCCCCTGGTTCGGAAACATCTCCGCGACGAACTTGTCGTCCTTCTCGATCAGGGCCTTGGAAAGTTGGACCAGGCGATAACC
>JALHPA010000650.1 GCA_022842745.1 Pirellulales bacterium | reverse complement strand
TCGCGCATTTCGCCCCACCGCTCGAGGGCCACGGCGCCCACGATCGATTTCTTCGTCGTTTCCAGATTGGCGATCGGCACGTTCATCGGCGTGAGGAACGGTCCCGGGCAAATCGCGTTGCAGGTGATGCCGTGCGGGGCCAGTTCCAGGCCCAGCGTCCGCGTGAGTTGCACCACCGCCCCCTTGCTGGCCGCGTAGGGTGTCCGGTCCGCGAGGCCGACGACCCCCAGCGTGCTGGCGATGCACACGATCCGGCCGTATTTCCGCGATTTCATGTGCGGGGTCACCGCGCGGACCGCCAGCCAGACGCCGTCGACGTTGGTGGCGATCACTTGCTGAAACTGGGCCGGCGTCAGCTCGTCGATCGGCCCGCGGATGTTGATGCCGGCGTTGGCGATCAGGATATCGATCTGGCCGTACTCCTCCAGCGCGCGGGTGACCATCGCCTGGTTGTCGTCGGGCGAGGAAGCGTCCGCCCGCACGGCGATGGCCCGATGGCCGTAGTCGCGGGCCAGTTCCTCCGCCGCGGCCTGGCCTTCATCCAGGTGCCGGCTGGTGATGACCAGATCCGCGCCGGCTGAAGCCAGCCCGGCCGCCATCGCCTGGCCCAGCCCCTTGGAAGCGCCGGTGACGATCGCCACTTTGCCGGTAAGGTCGAATTGCTGGATGCCGGGAAGCATGTCTTGAGGAGCCAGAAGCCAGAAGCCAGGAGCCAGGAGCCAGAAGGGTCTTATTAGCATATCGCCGGGCGTGCGACGGGGCTATCGTTCTAAGTACTCCCGCGGAAGAAACGAAACTAGCCCGACGCGCGGAGCAAACTACACCAGCCCGACGCGCAAGCGAGGGGGAGTTGACGTGGATAGCGAGTAGACGTTTACTCGAATTCCGCCTCCTCTCCCCCTCGCTTGCGCGTCGGGCTAGTGGCCAGTTACAGCTCGTATTTCGGGGCCGATGCACGGGAGAAGGCGCGGGTGGCTGGGGACGAGCGTACTCGCTCGCCCCCAGCAAAGAAACGGTGGCGCACAGGATTCGGACGCAACGTCCAGCGTTCTGGGGGCGATTCGACCCCAGCCACCCACGCTGTTTATTTCGCATGGCTGCCCGAACATCGGTCTCTGACGAACCGCTAGTGCAAAAGCCTCCGCGGCTGTACTTGCGCTGCCCGTTGGTCGCAGGGAATCAGCTTTGGCGTGCGGATTCTTACTCCGTAGACGCCGCCGTGGGTTTGGGCGAGCTCGCGGAAGTTGTATTGGAGGAACTCGTGCAGCGACGCGGGCGGACTGCGGCTCAACCAGAGGTCGACGTGGCGCTTCATCTCGGCGTCGTACTCGCACTTGCTCGACGAATGCACATGGAAGCGCCCCGGCAAGCGGCGGATGTCGCCGTCGAACGCCGGGCCGATGTGCCACAGCTCGTGGAAGACCGTGATCAGCTTTTCCTCGAACGGCAACTGCTGAAATCGTGGCAGGTAGAAGCTCAGCAGGTAGAGCATTTCCAGCCCGGACGGATCGAGAATCCGTTGAATCGTCCACCGACGCCTTCGGCGCGTGGTGTAAAGGCTGCCTTGCTCGAAACGCAGCGGCGTCAGCGAGGCCTGGATGCCATGCGAAACCGCCCGGCGCGTCTGGCAATAGCGAATGGCCACCTGGGCCATATCGATGTGCGAAAACGCTTCCACCCGGGCCACCATGTCCTCGCAGAGGCGGCGGATATGCCCGGTGAAATCGAAGCCGCGCGGCAGAGGACGTGACATCCGGCTCAACCTCGTTGATCCATCAACCTTCGCACAATGAATTTTTCCACGGTGAAACGATAGCAGATGAAGTTTACCGGGATCGAAACGAGAAATCCGAGAACGCCGCCGATCAGCTGCAAGCGGGCAAAATCGATTCCCGCGCCCGCCAGCAGCACTCCGACGATGAAGCCCACGAAAAATCCAGCGCCGGTCGAGAGAATCAACGACATCAGAAAATGAATCGCAAACGCCTTCAGATAAACTCCCATGCCAATGCTGGGCGCCGCCAACGGCGAAGCGGCGACCACGGGTGAGCTGTACGGGTTTTCGTTCATAAGAGTCGCCGCATCTCAGCGAAGGGAAGTAGAACCGCTTTGCCGCACGGCTTCCCAGTCTATCAACAATAAAAGCCCGGGGATAATCTCCCCGGGCTTCGGACAGCAATCGATAATCGCCCGCCGCTATGCGTTGGCCGTCTCGAACTTCGGCTTGGCCGCTTTTTGCGTCACGCGGTCGCGGACGCCGACGAATTCCAGGATCGCTTGCGCGCCGGCGTCGCCCAAGCGCGGCTGCGCCAGCCGGACGATGCGCGTGTAACCGCCTGGGCGGTCGGCGAAGCGGGGCGCGACCTCGTCGAAGAGAATCCGCACCGCCTGCCTGTCGCCCAGCATCTGGATCGCGCGGCGCCGGGCGTTCACCACCGGGGCCATCGCCTCGACCCATTGCTTGTGCTGTTCGCTCTTGCGCCAGTTCTTCCAGGCCTCGCTGTTGCGCTCGGCGTCGGTTGAGAAACGACCGGCCTCTTCCAGGGCGGGCAAGGCCTTTCGCGCGACGGTGACGCACTTCTCGACCAGCGAGCGGATTTCCTTGGCCTTTTCGACCGTCGTGACGATGCGGCCCTTCACCTTCGGCGCGTTGTCCTCGCCGTCGGCGTCCCGTTCGGTGAGGAACAGGGCGCTCGCCAGATTGCGAAACATCGCCCGACGGTGGCTGGAACTGCGGCCCAAACGGCGGCCGCGTTTACGGTGACGCATGATGAATTCTTTCTGCGCTTCGACTAAGTTCTTATTCTTGCGCGCCTGACTACTGCCAGAAGCGCTGGTGCGAATGTCGAATTTCTAAATCTGAATGTCGAATAAAATCCGAATGACTCAATGACGAAGGGGTTGCCTGATGGTTGTGGCACGGTCTCCCGACCGTGTCACCGGATCGACCGAAGGTCTCCACTTCTGAGCCGTGGGCCGGTGGGGGGTGCCGGCCACCAACACCCGGGAAATTAGAAAACCCCC
>JALHPA010000649.1 GCA_022842745.1 Pirellulales bacterium | reverse complement strand
TCGACTGGAACGCTTTGCGCGGCGCCGGCCAAATCCGCGAATTGATCGCCAAAATTGTCCCCGGCTTGGACTCGATTGCGGATATCGATCGTACCAAACAAGAGTTTGCCATCCCGGGTCGCGCGTTCCACACCCCCACCTTTCCCACCCCCAGCGGCAAAGCCCATCTCTTCGTTCACGACCTGCCGAGCTTGGATTCTGCTGGCGATGGACTGGCCCTGGCGACCAACTCGAGCGAAAACGGTTATAGTTCCAAGCCTGCGACCACGCTCCGGCTCATGACCATTCGCAGCGAAGGGCAGTTCAACACGGTGGTCTACGAGGACTACGACCTCTATCGCGGCGTCGAACGCCGGGACGTCATTCTGCTCCACCCGGACGATCTCGCCCGCCTCGGTTTGCATAACGACCAGCCAGTAGTTGTGCGTAGCGCCACCGGCACGATGGAAGGCATCTTCGCCCGCGCCTTTAGCGACATCAAACCCGGCAACGCCGCCATGTACTATCCCGAGGCCAACGTCCTGGTCTCGCGAGCAGTTGATCCCCTGAGCAAAACCCCGGCCTTCAAGAACGTCCTCATTGAAGTCACCCCCCTGGCCGAGCGTCGCCGCGTCTCCAAACCGTCGGCGACTCCCGATCGTCCGCCTGTACCTGCCCCCGACGGGGCACCTAGCACCCGCGACCAGATGCGGGCATGTTAGACTAGAATCTCACTTGGAAAGGCCCGGATTTTCTTTCGAGCGCGTTTTAACACGCCGTTCGCCACCGCCAAATTCGCGGCCGTCAAAAATTCACCTTATCGCGTCAATCAACGATGATCCCGGAAAACTTCCCAGGCCCCCAGGACCGCCAGGAAATCACCCGCCGCTGGTTCTTTGAGCAATGCCGCGTCGGCGTCGGCGGCATGGCGCTTGCGCATCTGCTCGGACTCAGCGCCGCCGGAGCGGAAACCAAGTCGTCGTCCACCGCCGCATCGGGATCCAACCCCCTGGCCGCGAAAGCTCCCCACTTCCCCGGCAAGGCCAAGCGGGTCGTCTACCTGTTCATGGCCGGTGCTCCCAGCCATCTGGAGCTGCTCGATTACAAGCCCCAGTTGGCGAAATTCGACGGCCAACTCCCGCCGCCCGACCTGCTCAAGGGCTATCGCGCCGCATTCATCAATCCCAGCAGCAAGCTCCTGGGGCCCAAGTTCAAGTTCGCCAAACATGGCCAATCCGGGGCCGAAGTCTCCGAACTGCTTCCCCACCTTGCAGGCGTCGTCGACGACATCGCGATCGTCAAATCCCTGGTCACCGATGCATTCAATCACGCCCCGGGCCAGATCATGATGAACACCGGCTCGCAACAGTTCGGGCGGCCCAGCATGGGGGCCTGGGTCACCTACGGATTGGGAAGCGAGTCGCAAGATCTCCCCGGCTACGTTGTTCTCCAGTCCGGCACCAAAGGGACCAGCGGCGGGGCCAGCAATTGGGGCTGCGGCTTTCTCCCCACCGTCTACCAGGGCGTCCCTTTCCGCGGTTCTGGCGATCCGGTCCTCTTCCTCTCCAACCCCGCAGGCATCGACGCCGAAGTCCAACGCGACTCGCTCGACGTTCTCCGCCGTTTGAATCAGAAGCGGCTGGATGTGGTGGGAGATCCGGAAATCGCCACCCGCATCAACAGCTTTGAGCTTGCTTACCGCATGCAGACCAGCGCTCCGGAGCTGATGAATATCGCCCAGGAGTCCAAGGAAGTGCTGGATATGTACGGCGCCGAGCCGGGAAAGCCCTCGTTTGCCAACAATTGCTTGCTGGCTCGCCGGCTGATCGAGCGGGGAGTTCGCTTCGTGCAGCTCTTCCATGAAGCCTGGGACCACCACGGCGGCCTGACTCACGGTCTTAAGGAACAGACCAAAATTACCGATCAGGCTTCCGCGGCCCTGGTCAAGGATCTCAAACGGCTGGGGCTGTTGGACGAGACCCTGGTCATCTGGGGGGGCGAATTTGGCCGCACACCGATGGTGCAAGGGGGCAACGACGGCCGCGACCATCACCCCAACGCTTTCAGCATGTGGCTCGCCGGCGGCGGCATCAAACCCGGCCTCACCCTCGGCCAGTCCGACGAATTGGGCTTCAACGCGGTCGAGGACAAAGTCCACGTCCACGATCTGCACGCCACGATCCTGCACCTGCTCGGCTTCGACCACACCAAACTAACCACCCGCTTCCAGGGCCGCGACTTCCGCCTCACCGACGTCCACGGCGAAGTCGTCAAAAAGCTGCTCGCCTAGAAAAAGGTGTCAGGAACCTTATCTTTGCGAGGCCGGAAATGGTTCCTGACACCTTTTTTCTTCAAGGCGAACCGCAATCGCCGCACGCATGTTCCGTCGGCCGCGGCAGCGATACCGGCTCGTTGTTGGCCCGGGTCACGGTGAAACCCATCTCCTCGATCATCCGGTAGTCCAGTTCCGCAGCCTGCCCCTTGGTGGTCAGGTAATCCCCCACGAAGATCGAATTGGCGACATACAGCCCCAGTGGCTGCAATGTTCCCAGGTGCAATTCCCGCCCCCCGGCGATCCGCAGCTCCGCCTGCGGATTGACAAACCGCATCATCGCCAGCGCCCGCAGGCATTGTCGGGGGTTCAATTCCCGCCGCCCCTCCAGCGGCGTCCCCTCCACCGGATTGAGGAAGTTCAGCGGAATCGATTCCACCTGCAAATCGGCCAACGCGAACGCCATCTGGACCACGTCCTCGTCCCCCTCCCCCATTCCCAAAATTCCCCCGGAACACAGCTCCAACCCGGCCGCCCGCACGTGCTTTAGCGTATCGATCCGGTCCTGGTACGTGTGCGTCCCGCAGATCTCGGGGTAAAAACGCTCGCTCGTGTTCAGGTTGTGGTTCACTTTGTCCACGCCGCAGGCCTTCAGCCGCCGCGCATGCTCCTCCGTCAATAACCCCAAGCAGGCGCACACGTTCAGCCCATATTCCGCCTTGATCCGCGGCACGATCTGCGTCACCGCGTCGATTTCCCGCTCGTTCGGAGCGCGGGCG
>JALHPA010000648.1 GCA_022842745.1 Pirellulales bacterium | reverse complement strand
TACTGTACAAGATGGCAGATTGGGTGGTTCAAAATCAATGGGGGAGGAGTTGGGGGATGGACGTGGGACTAGAAGGGGGAAGAAAAGGATTTCTTTCCGCCGAGTCGCCGGGACGCGGAGAGGAAAGGGGATGGGGGCAGGGGCAGATACCTACCCTGGGCGTTGCCCAGGGCTGTCGTGTTTTGCCCCTTTGGGGCGAGGGGTGGGGAGGTGGATCGATGCGGAGGGATCGTAGGTGGATGGGAGGCGGCAGGGAGGTGTATGGTGGGTGCGTCTCAATTGGCGGACGAGGTGGGAACTACGTCCTTCAGGGGCGCTTGGATTCCGTCCGGCGTCGCTTGCTTCTGTATACTAGAGGGAGGTCTGTTTTTTTGGCGGATCGCAACTTCCCATGGCTTATTGTCTCGGATTTCATGCTTATGTTTTCTCGGATGCTCGGTGTTTCTGGGTTTTGTGTGGGCGCGATCGTAGTTTGCGGGATCTTCGCGCTCGGTTTTGTGCGGGGGGGGGGCGGGGATGCCTGGGCTGCGCCGGAACATGCCGTGGCGGAACGGGCGGAAGCGCCGCAGGTGGCTGGGCCTTCGAAGGAGGGGGAAGAGGCGATCACGCGATTCCGGGCGGCCAACGGGCTACGGGCCAAATTGGTCGCCGCGGAGCCGTTGCTGGCCAATCCGGTGGCCTTCACGATCGACGATGCCGGGAAGATGTATGTGTGCGAGACGTTCCGGGTCAATCGCGGGGTCGAGGACAATCGCGGGCACCACTACTGGGTCGATGACGACCTGGCGGCGCAAACGGTGGCGGACCGGGTCCGGTACGTGAAAAAGCACCATGCCAAGACGATCGGCGACTATACGCGCTACGACGACCGGGTGAAGTTGCTGTGGGACAGCGATGGCGACGGCGTGATGGACAAGGATTCGATTTTCGCCAGCCAATTCAATCGGATCGAGGATGGGATTGGTTCGGGGGTCTTGGCGGTTGGCGATCGGGTGCTGTTCACGTGTATTCCGAAGCTCTGGTCGCTGCGCGATACGGACGGGGATCGGGTCGCGGATGAACGCAAGGCACTGTTGGATGGCTTTGGCGTGCGCTACGCGTTTGTCGGCCACGATATGCATGGGCTGATATTGGGACCGGATGGCCGGGTCTATTTCAGCATTGGCGACCGCGGGTTCAACGTGAAGAGCCAGGAAGGGAGAGAGCTCATCCATCCGGATACGGGGGGCGTTTTTCGGTGCGAGCCGGATGGGAGCGGGCTGGAACTGGTGGCGATGGGGATGCGCAATCCGCAGGAGCTGGCCTTTGACGATTTTGGGAATTTGTTCACTGGGGACAACAACTCCGACTCTGGCGACAAGGCCCGCTGGGTGTACGTGGTGGAAGGAGGGGACAGCGGGTGGCGAATGTATTACCAGTACCTGCCCGACCGGGGGCCGTTCAATCGGGAAAAGATTTGGCATCCGGCCCACGCGGGGCAGGCGGCGTTTATCGTGCCGCCGATCGCCAACTTTGCCGATGGGCCGTCGGGCCTGGCGCACTACCCTGGCACGGGGCTGGGGGAACATTTCAAGGAGCGGTTCTTCTTGTGCGATTTTCGGGGGACGCCGAACAACTCCGGCGTGAGGACGTTTCGCAATCAGCCGGAGGGGGCTTTTTTCAAGTTGGTCGACGAAGAGGAATCGATCTGGAGCATTCTGGCGACGGATGTTGCGTTTGGGCCGGACGGGGGAGTGTATGTCGCGGACTGGGTGAATGGGTGGGCGGGGCTGGGCAAAGGGCGAGTGTATCGGTTTTCCGATCCGGCCGTGGATGGATCTGAACTTGTCAAACAGACTTCGCAACTGTTGCGCGGGGGGGGCGACGCAATCGATCCGCGCAAGCTAGCGGCACTGCTGGGTCACGCGGATCGGCGGGTGCGGCAGATGGCGCAATTGGAACTGGTCCGCCGAGGCGACGCCGGGGCGCTGAAAGAGATCGCGACTTCGGGGGGGGCGGTGTTGCCACGGCTGCACGCGATTTGGGGGCTAAGCCAGGTGCTGCGGACGGGGAAGCCGTCGGCAGCGGAGGTGGAAGCGATCGGCAGTGTGTTGACTGGGCTTGTGGGGGACGAGGAGGGGGAAGTGCGCTGCCAGGCGGCGTGGGTCTGCGGGGATCGGAGGATTCGGCAGGCGGCGGCGGTGTTGCTGGAGCGGTATCCGACGGAGACGCCGCGCGGGCAGCACTTTTTTGCGACAGCGCTGGGCAAGCTGGAAGAGAAAGCCGCGGTTGGGGCGCTGTTGCGGGTGCTGGAAGCCAATGACAATATCGACCCGATCGTGCGCCACGGCGCGATCATGGGGCTGGCAGGGGCGGGGGCGGAGGCGATACAGGCGGCGGCGTTTAGACATCCCTCCCCGGCGGCGAGGCTGGGCGCCGTGGTCGCGCTGCGCAAGCTCCATTCTCCGCTGGTGGCCGGCTATCTGGCGGACGGCGACGCGCAGGTGAAATTGGAAGCGGCGCGGGCCATCCACGACGCGGCGATCGAGGAGGGGATGGCAGCGCTGGCGAGGGTGGAGCTGAATTCGCTGGACGATGAGGCGCTGGTGCGGCGGGTGCTGAACGCGCGATTCCGGCAAGGGGACGAGGCGGCCGCGAAGTCGCTGGCGGCGTATGCGGGCCATGAGGCGAATCCCGAGGCGATGCGAGTGGAGGCGCTGGCGATGTTGGCGAACTGGGGAAAGCCGAACAGCCGCGATCGCGTATTGGGCGATTGGCGGCCGCTCGCGCCGCGGGAGGCAGCGATTGCGAAGAACGCGGTGCTTTCCGGGCTGGGGGCGTTGATCGCGGGGCCGGAGGGGGTGCGCCGTCAAGCGATGAAGTCGGCTGTGGCGCTGGGGATCCGGGAGATTACGCCGGCGCTCGTGGCGATTGTGAAAGATGGTACGGAAAAGGGCGATAACCGGGGGGCGGCGCTTTCGGCTTTGGCGGCGTTGGGCGCGCCGGAAGTCGCGGCGCTGTTGCCGGTGGCAGCGGCGGATGGGGCGGCCGGGCTGCGC
>JALHPA010000647.1 GCA_022842745.1 Pirellulales bacterium | reverse complement strand
TGCCGACGATCCTCGAAGCGTGCGGGATTCCGGCCCCGCAGGCGGTCGATGGCATTCCGCAGGCGCCGATGGAAGGGACCAGTTTTGCGTACACCTTTGACCCGAAGAACGCCAAGGCACCGTCGCGTCACAAAACGCAATATTTTGAGATGATGGGTCAATGGGCGCTGTATCACGAAGGCTGGCTGCTGAGCACGAAAGTGAATCGCGCTCCCTGGGAAGCGTTTGGCGCTGCGAATCCCGACCCGTTGAACAACCAAGTGCTCGAGTTGTACGACTTGAACACGGATTTCAGCCAATCGCGGAACATCGCCGAGAAGCACCCGGAGAAGGTCAAGGAGTTGAGACAGTTGTTTTTGCGCGAGGCGGCCAAGTATCAGGTGTTTCCGCTGGACGCGTCGGTGGCGGCGCGGATCGTGGCGCCGCGGCCGAACATTACGGCCGGGCGGACGGAGTTTGTCTATACCAAGCCGATGGTCGGATTGCCGCAGGGGGATTCGCCGTTTTTGCTCAATAGCTCTTACGCGATCAAGGCGGAATTCGAGGTTCCCGAGGGGGGCGCGGAAGGGATGATACTGACCTCGGGTGGGCGATTTGCGGGGTATGGGTTCTATCTGCTGAAGGGGAAGCCGGTGTTCGTCTGGAACCTGCTGGATCTCAAGCGGATCAAATGGGAAGGGGGGGAGGCGCTAGCGCCGGGCAAGCATGTGGTGACTTATGACTTCAAGTATGACGGGCTGGGGATGGGGACGCTGGCGTTCAACAATATGTCGGGGTTGGGGCGGGGGGGCAGGGGAACTTTGAGCGTCGACGGGAAGGAGGTGGAATCGAAGGAGATGGAGCACACACTGCCGATGATTTTGCAGTGGGACGAAAGCTTCGACATCGGGTCCGACACGCTGACGGGGGTGAATGACGAAGACTACCTACCACCTTTCCCGCTGACGGCGAAGCTGGAGAAACTGACGATCCAGGTCCGGCGGCCGCAGTTGAGCCCGGCGGACATTCAGAAGCTGCAGCAAGCCGGGCGGAACAATAAAGCGAGCGAGTAGGCGGTCGGCGACTGAACCTAGTCAGATCGATGTAGCGATGGCCGTCGAATCGGACAGAATTTTGATTGGGATCTCCGGCTCGTATGAACCGCAGGTCGAACGGAATCTCTTTGTGCCACCCCACGTCAGTTCGCGGCGATGGGTTCCGATGCACACCGTGAAGCGAGGTCAACTCCGTTCCAAATTGGAGCTGGAGTCGTGCGAAGGAATGAGGGGGCCGGGGCCGTCACCTATTCGAAGGAATTGATCGCTTTGACGCGGTCGCGTGATCCTGCGCGGGACAAGACGATGTTGGTTTAGGCAAGATGGGGGTGTATGTCGTCGTCAGGGGGAAATTCACTGGCGAGGGACTGGTTGTTTTAGTCTCGTTCCGGCAGGACAATTCTTCTGGGTGAATTCGTTTCCCGGAATGCCTTCTGGAGGCAATTGCACTTCCGCAGTCGGTCGTGTGCCTACGAGAGCTCTGTTCAGTCGTGAGCGGAGAAAGTGCGGGAGTTCGCCTCGAAATGTAAGAAGCGTCAACGCCTTTGCCCGCCTTGCAAGGAACAACTGGCGCTGGCATTTACCAGGTTATTGATGCGGGATGGCTTGCTGGCCGACGGTCCGTGAGAAGGGATTATATCCGCACGAAAAGCCGAATCCGGGGCAGATGCCGATTCGTCTAGCGGGGAGTTACCCAACAAAAAAAGCCGCTGCCTGCGGGGGTCCCACAGGCAGCGGCTGAAGAGTCGTAGACCGACTGGTTATTGCGGGCTGAGGAGATCGGCGGGGACGTTTTCGCCACCGCGGCGGGTAACGAGGGCCATGTAGACGTTGCGGTCCATGTCGGACGAGAGCGGTCGAACCGCGTTATCGCCGAAGGTGTGGACGACAATGTCGCCGCCGTGGTCGCTGCTCGGACCCCAGTTACGGGCACCGCCGCCGGCGTTGGCAGCCAGAGCGTAGATGTTTGTGGGGGTAGCCGGGCTGGGACCGTAGTTCATGGAGTTGAACACGGTGGTGTTGTTGGCCGGAACGGTGAAAAAGCCGTTGGCGTTGGCGGTCGGGTCACCACCCTGCGGACACATGGCAACGGCCCAGCCGCCACAGGAATCGTACCAGGAGGAGTTCGAGGTCTCCCTGGTTTCGGCGACCATGACGGTCTTGGATGTGCCGTCGGCCATGCCTGCGAAGGTGGTGGGCTGGCCGGGGACGATGACGCCGTTGGGCTTGTTGTCGCCGACGGAGCCGTCGAACCGCTTGTGGGTGGCGATCATGGCGATGTAATTGGTGAGGGCGACGCCTACGGGCTTGCCCGTGATCGGATCGGTCTTGGGATTGATCGTGGCGTAGGCGTTGGCTGGAGCTATTCCGTCGGAGTAGGGCTCACCCGAGAAACTGGGGCACCGGAGGGTGCTGATTTCGACCTGGGAGAAGTGCAACTGGTTGGTCTGGCTGTTGCCGGCGCCAACCCGGAGCGTGAGCGTCATGGCCGGGGTGACGAAACGGTTGGAGTCGGCCGAGATTTCGTTGTACAGGTTGCCTTCTTCCAAGTGGGGAAGGATGCGGACGATCCAGCTATAGTCCGCGGCAGTATTGCCAGTAGCGGCGTTGCCCGGAGTGGGGAGTCGGGGGTTGGCCGACTTGCAGACTGCGGGGAACCGCTTGGCGGTATCGTGGAAATTGTGCAGCGCCAATCCCACTTGCCGCATGTTGTTGATACAGGCATTTCGCTGGGCCGCCGCACGAGCGGCATTGATGGCCGGCAGCAGCAACGCCACCAAGATGCCGATGATGGCGATCACCACCAGCAACTCGACGAGGGTGAACCCCCGCTTGCCAAATCGCTTGGACATACACACCTCCTGGAAAAAAGAAAAGGATGAGAAAAGATGCGGCAGACGCCGCCGCCTCGTTCCGTTCACGCCAACTTGAGTGGAAAGTGCTTGGAATTCCGGTGCAGGTTTGGACATACCGGCAGGCTGGAAAATCCCGGATAGGGGCCGACCGATCGCCTAAGCGGTCTTT
>JALHPA010000646.1 GCA_022842745.1 Pirellulales bacterium | reverse complement strand
GCTCTTCCGATCTTGGTGGAGAGTGTCTCCGATTTCGGACGAGTTGACGCCATGGCGATCAGCGATGAATCGCAGTCGGAGTTGGAGGGGCCCAAGGGTACGATTCTGTACCGCGCTGATTTTCCGAAGTAAGCAAGCGCGGAAGGGCGCCTGGGGAACCAACCCCGATCTAGAACCGCGATTCCCTCGGTAGGGCGACGGTCCATTTCTGGTTGGCGGTCGAATTGAAAGCCGGCCGGTCCAGATTTCTGGCAGAATTGCGCATCCGGCGGCCAAGTTGGCACGTATCTATACCGAGCGCGGCGGTGACTCTCGCCGCCGCCAGGCTTGCAAGCGAGTTTTTTCAAGACGACGGGAACATTGGGGACGATGTGTTCGGCGGTTGGACGGAGCAGCTCACAATACTCGCAACCAACAGGGAGTTAGGCGCATGAGACTTCGGGTTGAGATCATCCTGGGACTGTCGATCTGGGGGTCGATAACCGGCCTCGGACGCGCTGAGGGGCTGGTTGCTTTGATTGCACCGGCGGCCGGTCAGCAGCAGCTTTATTCGTTTGATAGCACGACCCCGAGCGCAGGAACAGCGGTGACGGTGTCAGGCCTGGGCGCGAACGAGCAATTGCTGGCGATTGATTTCCGCCCGTTGACCGGGCAACTCTACGGGCTGGGAAGCGGAAGCGCGATTTACACGATCGACGTGCAATCCGGCGCCGCTTCAAAAGTCGGAACGGGCTTTACCGACCTGCTCAATGGCAGCCGTTTCGGATTCGATTTTAACCCGGTGATCGACCGCATTCGCATCGTCAGCGATACGGATCAAAACCTGGTTGCCCACCCGGTCACAGGCGCCGCAAACGTGGCGACCACGACGCCGGTGTTTTACGCCGCTGGCGATCCGAATAATGGAGCGCAACCGAACGTGGTTCATCACGCCTACGATGGAAACGTGCTGGGAGCTCTCGGCACATCCACACAGCTACGGGCATTTGACACGAACCTCGACATCCTGGTGACGCAGGCCAACAACGCCGGAACGCTGGTTACGATTGGCCCGTTGGGGATCGACGCCGGGGATATCGGGGGATTCGACGTGGCCACGACCGGAACGGCGTTTGCCGCGCTCGCGGACGGCGGTGGGAGCGCCACATCCAGCTTGTATTCGATCAATCTATCGACGGGGGGGGCAACGTCTGTGGGCTCGATTCCGCAAACGGTATGGGGACTGGCGGCAGTGCCGGTACCAGAACCGAGCGGGCTAATGTTGTGCGGCATCGCCGGCCTGCTGGCGATTTGCGGAAGCAGGTTTCGCCGCAGAGGTTCGCGGCAAGCGTCCTGATCGATCCACCGTTTGATTTCTTGAGTCAGAGTTGCTGACGCAGAAAGGCGCCCTCGATGTTTCCACGCAGTTTTGTTTTGTCGCTGGTCGTAATGCTGTTCGCAGCAGGGTCCGCTTCCTTGTCCGTCGCCGCAGATCATTTGGACGCACCCGTGTTGAGAAATCCGGGTCAGGGGGGGCGGGATATCAACGACGTGTATGCGTTTCAATCTCCGGCGAATCCGGCCAATACGGTGCTGGTTTTGACCGTGAATCCGTTCGCCGGGATGGTGAATCCGTTCGGCACGATCAGCCCGAGAACGTTTGATCCGACGGTCGAATATCAGTTCCAGATCGACAACAACGGCGACGCGGTGGCCGATGTCACCTACGCCACGACGTTTACGGCGCCGGTAGGGGGCGTGCAGACGTTGACGACCACTCGGAATGGCGTGCCTGCGGCTATGGGGAGCACGGGAACGGGTCTGGCGGTCAGCGGCGGAGGGCAGATACAGGGGGGGTTGTTTGAGGACCCGTTCTTTTTCGATCTGGTTGGGTTCAACAACGGATTCAATTTTACCGGGAACGATACGTTCGCCCTGGCGGATGTATCGGCGATCGTGTTGGAACTGCCCAGCACGGAGTTGCGGAACGGGGCCAATACGAATATCGGCGTTTGGGCGCGGACGGTCGTGGGAGGCAGTCAGGTCGACCGCATGGGCCGGCCGGCGATCAACACGGCGCTCATTCCATCGGGAATGAAGGATGCGTTTAACCAGGGCATGCCCGACGGCGATGCGGCCAATTTCAGCGACGAGGTTCAGGCTTCGATCACAGGATTGAGCAATGCTGGGAACGCGGCCGCATTGACGCCGATTCTGTTGCCGGACATTCTGACGTTCGACACGTCGAACGCTGGAGGGTTTCTGAATGGGCGTCGTCTTGCGGACGACGTTATCGACGCCGAACTCAATCTTCTGTCGGCTGGGGGAGTCACGACCGATGGGGTCAATACGAACGACGCGACGTTTTTGAATGTGTTTCCGTATCTGGCGGCGCCGAACCTGATCCCCGAGCCGTCCACGATCGCGCTGGTGTCAATTGGGGCTGCGGTGATTGGGTGCAGCCTCCGTCGGCGATGGGCTTGACTCGCCGGGCACGAGCAACGATGAGGTACGCGAGGCGAGTCAAGCTCTTTCGTCTGGTTGCCGGACGGAAGGCAGGTCGAAACCGCGACGGGCATTTTTTTGGAGCGGGTAAGGATGACACCTGTCCGATGCGCGGACGACCGCGAGCGAGGAAACGACCGTTTCGGAGTAGGCGCCGCCTGGCTCGCGTGTGTCATGGCGCTCTCGGTTGTGGCCCTGTCGGTTGTGGCAACGGCCGGCGGCGGCGAGCCGTATATTCCGGCGAGCGACGACGAGGTGTTGGAAACGCTGCCGCGCGATTGGATCTCTAAACAGGACCAGTTGGCCACACTTCGCCGGCAACTCGGGCAAAATCCGAACGACGCGAACGTTGCGATCCAGGCAGCTTCCGATTACTTGCGACTTGGAAAGTCGTCGGGCGACCCGCGGTATTACGGCTACGCGCAGGCGGCCCTTCGGTCCTGGTGGGAGTCCGCCAACGCGCCGGTGGAAATCCTTCGGCTGCGAGCCAAACTCAAGGAGAGGGATCACCGGTACGATGAGGCGCTGGCTGATCTCAAACGCCTGCTGGAGTCAGAGCCGCGCGACCTTCAGGCG
>JALHPA010000645.1 GCA_022842745.1 Pirellulales bacterium | reverse complement strand
TGCCGACGCCGGCCTCGCCGGTGAGGATCGGGTTGTTCTGGCGGCGGCGGGTGAGGATGTCGATGATCTGGCGGATTTCGGGATCGCGCCCCAGCACCGGGTCGATCTTGCCGGCGCGGGCCTGCGCGGTGAGGTCGGTGGTGAATTGATCCAGCGACGGCGTCTGCGAGCCGGGCAGCGGTGCGCCAGGCTGACCGGGCGAAGCGGGGGCGTCGCCGGGCCCGGTGGCGGCCGCGGTTTGTTGTTCTTCGGCGGTGCCGGCGACCAGCGCAGGCAAGTCGTTCTCCAACTGCGCGGCCGGGATCTTCGCCAACTCCGGGACGAGCGTCCGCACGCGGCTCGAGAGCGTCTTGTCGGTCAGCAAAGCGGTCAGCAGCGCCCCGGAGCGAATCTGCCCGGCCCCGTATTTCAGACTGGCGAGCACCCAGGCTTCGCGCATCAGGTCGACGATCTCGGGCGACAGCTCCGGCGCGCGGGCGTTGCCGGTTTTGAGGCCGTCCAGCACCTTGGTCAGCTCGCGGTTGAGCCGGGCCGAGTCAATCTCGTAGTGGCGCAAAATGCGGGGCAGATCGGTGTCGGCCGGTTCCAGTAGCTTCATCAGCCAGTGCTCGACCTCGACGTTGTAATTGGTGCGCGAGAGGCACAGCCCCGCCGAGCCTTCCAGCGCCCGGCGGCAAGTGGAATTGAGCTTTCCGACCAGCGACTTCAGATTCAGCGAGGCCATGGGTATCCGCTCGTGCGCACGTGGTGGGGGGAGACAGGCCGCGAACGACGCGACGCTTCGATAATATGGCCCCTCACAGACAGGCGGGCAAGCGGCCGCGCGGCCTTAATGGTAATCCCGCACAACTCGTTTTTCCGGTAAAGAGGCACGAGAGATGGCGTGGGTGGCTGGGGACGAGCGTACTCGCTCGCCCCCAGCGGAGAAACCTTGGCGCCGAATGCCTCTGTGCATAATCGAGCGCGCTGGGGGCGAATGGGTACACTCGTCCCCAGCCACCCGCGCTTTGCTTTGTGCTAGGCTGCCTGGAAGTGAATTTGCGACAAGCCAAAAGCGTTGTCAGCGGTTGCTCAAGCGGAAGCGCGGATGGTCCGCGAGAAATTGTTCCACGCGGGCCGTGTTGGCGAAGGCGCCTGGGAGAAAGTCGACCGCGCGCTTGATCTGCTTGTCGTCCTGGGCGCAACTGAACCGCAGAAAGCCGGCGCCGGCCGGCCCGAAGCACTCGCCGCCGAGGCAGGCCACGCCCAGTTTGTCGTCGGCCCCTTCCAGCAGATACATCGCCAGGCCGTGCGAGGTGATGTCGAGGCGCTCGCAGATTCGCTTCACGTTGGGGAATACGTAAAACGTCCCGCCCGGCATCGAGCAACTGACGTCGTCGATGGCGTCGAGCCCCTGGGAGAGCAACACCACCTTGCGGCGAAATTTCAGCATGGTCTTGTCGCGTTCTTCGTGATCCTCCTGGAGCGCCGCCACGGCCGCCCATTGCGCGATCGGCGAGACGCACGAGAGCGCCGTGTTGGTCAACTTGCCGAGCGCGGCCACGACCTCCGGGTCGGCCACCGCGAAACCGATCCGCCAGCCGCTCATGCTGTACGACTTGCTGAGCGTGTAAGCGGCCACCGTTTGCTCCAACATGCCGGGATGTTCGAGGATCGAACGGTGCGGCCCGTTCCAAACCATCTGATCGTACGGTTCGTCGGAGAAAATCATCGCGTCCCGCCCGCAGACCAGATCGGCGATCAGGCACAAGTCTTCCGCCGTGGCGACGCCGCCTGTGGGATTGTGCGGGCTGTTGAGAAAGATCGCCCGCGGGCGTTGCTCGACGCGGAAGAAACGTTCCACATCGGCGGGATCGGGCCGGAACTGGCGCTCCTCGCGCAAGGGCGCAAACCAGATCCGGCCGCCGCGGCGCAGGATGTTGGCCGTGTACGTCGGAAAGTGCGGGCTGAACACCAGCACACTGTCGCCGGCGTCGACGAACGCCTCGCAGAAGAGTTGCTCGAACGTCTTCGCCCCAGGGCCGACGATGATGTGATCCGCGCGCACGTCCAAGCCGTGGGCGTCGCTCAGATAATCGGCCGCCGCGCGGCGCAGCTCGGGGATGCCGAGCGAAGGGCAATAGCGGGTATCGTTGCGCCTAATCGCGGCCGCGCCCGCCTTCTTCGCCGCGGCCGTCGAGGGAAACGGGCTGTCGCCGATCTCCAGTTCGATCACCTCCTTGCCGGCGGCGGCGAGTTCGCGCGCCCGGGCCAACACCTCGAAGGCGATCTCCGGCTCGATCGCATGCACCAATCGACTAAAGCGAGGCATGGGAGTTAATGTCGAATATCTAACTCTGAATTTCGAAGGAATGACGAATGCTCGAATGTCGAAACATACCGCTGCCTTTGCTTCGTCCTTTAAGCATTAGGCATTCATTCGACATTCGGATTTAGAAATTCGAAATTCCCCTCTTACCTCAGCGCCGCCAGTGGATGCAGGACCTGTTCCACCACGTACTTGTCCACCAGGTCTTCGCAGATGCCGGCCAGTTCCTTGAGGGCGTCGACGAACGTCGTTTTCGGCCCCAGGCTGCCGTATTGTCGGGCGGTGAAGTAGACGCTCAGTTGTTCCTCGGGGTACTCCCCGGTGCGGATCTGGTAGGCGTTGGTGCGCGATTCGATGTTCAGCCGGCATTGCGTCCGGCAGTCCTCGTCGAGCGAGAGCGTGATGTTCGGCTCGTAGTTCACCACGCCGGTCCCCGGCATCTCGAACAACCGCTCCAGGGCGGGGCTGACCCCCAGGGCCTCGGCCACCAATTGATTGTGGTTGCCGCGGTAGGTGAAATCGAACCCGAACAAGAGGTCCATCGCCTCGCAATCCAACGGGCTGAGCGAGAGCATGTACGGGGCCAGGTCGAGCACCAGACGGTGCTGCTCCAGGGCGGATTCGACGCTCTCGGGATTGACCTGGCCGGAGCAGAGCCGGCGCTGTTCGATCGTACACCAGCGATACTGGCCGCGGTCCTTGTCCTCTTCCAGGACGAAATCCCCCTTTTCGCGGCAGTAGAAGTTCCGCATGGTGG
>JALHPA010000644.1 GCA_022842745.1 Pirellulales bacterium | reverse complement strand
GCGGCGGCTCGGCCCGCCGCCGCCGGGCAGCGAAATGCAACCACCCCGCCAGCGCGCCCCCTGCGAGCAGTACCGCCCCCCCCAGCCAAAATCCGCTGCCGTTCCATCCCAATATGCAAACGGCCAGCCCCACGACGGCAAGCGCGACGGCGCCTCCGCGCGACGCCGCGTAGCGGCGGAATTTCGGATGGATCTTCATGCGGTACCTCATATTCTTAACGTCTCGTGCGGTCTTCGGCGGCTGCCCATCAACATTTCTTGGTCTGCGCACGCCGTCGCGCGGCGTCCTTCTGGAGCAATTGGAATTGCGACATCACCGACCCGACCACCGTATCCCGGATCGAACGGTCCACCGTGTCGGAACTCGACATCGCGCCCGCCGCGCTAGGCACTCCCGCCGCAACCAGCGCCGGACCGGGTACGCCCAAAGGCACCGGCACGGCCTCCAATCGGCTCGCGAGGACTTGTGATTGTTTATCGAGGATCTTACGGAGCTGGCGGAATTCCGCGGTCCATTCGGCCCGCTCTTCCGCCAACTGCCGTTTTTGTTCGGCCAAGGTCTCCGTCAGGTCCGCCGCACGCTGCCGCACTGTTTCCAGCTCGGTCTCTAGGGCCAGCCGTTCCTGCTCCAATTCGCGAACCCGTTGCGATTCGCCCCCGTCCAACCCGTTCTTCTGCGCCTCCAGGGCCGCCTTCTCTTGCGCCAATTCGGCCCGGGCCTCCGCCAGCTCCGCCCGTTCTTCGCGAACCGCCGCGTGCTGGTCGTCCAGGCTGGCGCGATTCTCATCGATCGCGGCCAGAGTTTCCTGCATGAATTCCCCTAGCGCCTCTTGCTCGCGCCGCAACTCCTGTAGCGACTGCTCGAGCGACGGCCAGTCCAGTCCAAACTGCACTAGGATCGACGGTGGTTCCAATGTTGCAGGCATTTCCCGCGGAGGGTTGAAACTGGAGATCGGCCGTTTCTACGCTGGCCGGAATCTCGGCGAATGGTTGTCTGTTTCTGGCCCGCGGACGAACGCCCGCCAGGCTTCCTCGCGCCCCAATCTGCCAGGGCGTTCATCGGTCGAGGCCCCGGCGGACAAGCGAAGGGAGTCCGCGCCGGAATCTGGCCTCTAGGAAAAGCTAGGCCAGTTATCGCGCCGCGGCAAATAGGCCGCCGCAAAGATTCTTTCCCGGCACGCATTGAGGCGCGCAACATCCCTATCCCGGAAAGAATTCAGCCCGTTCCAACGGCCGGTTCGCCTAATTGCGCCGCTCGTAACGGTCCCGCTTGCCCCTCTTTTGCCCCTGTCGTCCCTTGCCCCGCAATTCTCGTGCAGCGATCGATCCGGGGCGCGGGTCCGTGCGCCCCAAGCGGATCGAATGCTGGTGGCCCAGCCGCTTCGTCAAGGATGCTAGCCCAAGACCACGCTCGCAACTCGATGGCTCCCAGCCGCGAGTCCGCGCCGATCGGTTTCCGCCAAGCCCGTGGCCGTAGGCTCGGCGTTCCAACCCAACGCGCAGTGGCGATTCCAACTGGTACGCATTCGGCGGGTTCCCGCCGCTTTCCATCCATCCAACAATCCGCGCTTTCGGCTTCTCGCTGGCGATTTCATGGCCAACCGCGCGTTCCGTCAAATCGATTTGCGAAATGCCGCTTCCGCCAGTTCGTCAAACTGGGTCCGCCGCTGCTCCAGATATGTCTCCCAACGCGTCTTGTCCCACACCTCCACCCGGTCCTGCACTCCGACCAACACGATCTCCTTGGCGATCCCCGCCATCTCGGCTAGCGCGGCCGGCAGGCGAATTCGCCCCTGGGCGTCCATCTCGGCGCGCACCGCCTGCGAGTAAAACAGCCGGCTGAATGCCCGGGATTCGATCAGACCCGGCGAGGCGGCGGCCAGCCGCTCCCCCAGCAAAGAAAGCACCTCCTCCGTGTACAGGGCCAACGATCCATCCGTCCCCAGCGTCCAAAACAGATTCGGCCGTTCCGTCGTCCCCCACGATTCGCGGATTCCTTTCGGAACCGCGACGCGAAGCTTTTCATCTAGTGTGCGGGCATACGTTCCGGTGAGTAGCATCCCATTCCTTCCCACACGCTCCCACTTTGGCCCCAATCTATCCCGCCAAACCGTTCCGTCAAGCTCGCTTGCCGGTCGATTTCCAACCACTACCAGTCCGGCCACCCGATCTCTCAACCAGGACCGAACTTAGCTCGACAAGAATTCACCCGGAAATGTCCCCAGGGGCGTCCAGTCCCCTCATTTTTTGGCCGCAGCCGCCGATCCAAATTGGGCTTACAGTCGGCGCGTTCCCCGCCGGTCAGCCCACAACCCTAAATCCGTTCAGAAATCGGCCAAAAAGACGGACGTTGACGGCACTCGTTCCAACGCCATACCGTTGCCGATTTCGTCCGCGAAATACCCCGGGCAAGAGTTGCCGGGCCAACGAGAAAAGGGCCGCTTCTAAAGATTCGCCAACGCCGTCCGGGCTAGTTCTTTTCGTGGCGACCGTCTTCTTTATTCAGATGCGCCCGCAAGTACCGGGCACGCTCGATATTCCGATCGGCGGTATCCAGCTCGATCCCGCGTAGCTTCTGCAAGTGGGCCGGCTGAGTATGAATGAATAGCTCGTTGAGATCGGGAATCTTCACGTTCGGGATCAAACCAAGATTCACCCCCATCCGCACCCGCGACAAAAGGTGCATCGTTTCTTCCGAGCTAATCGTCTGCGCGGTCCGCAAGATGCCAAACGCCCGGCTCACCTGGTCGTGCAAGCTCTGCTGGCTTTCCCGCACCAGGAATTCGCGTGCCCGACGCTCGTAATCGATCAAGACCGGCACGATGTCGGACACCTGCTGGACCAATTCCACCTCGGTCCGCCCCAGCGTGATCTGGTTGGAGATCTGGTAAAAGTCACCCATCGCCTGCGAGCCTTCGCCGTACAGCCCTCGCACCGCCAGGCTGATCTTCTGCAGGCTGCGAAACACCTTGTCGATTTGCCGGGTGATGGCCAGCGCCGGCAAGTGCAGCATTACGCTCACCCGCATTCCCGTGCCGACGTTCGTCGGGCAGGCGGTCAGAAATCCGAG
>JALHPA010000643.1 GCA_022842745.1 Pirellulales bacterium | reverse complement strand
ACGACGCGGCGGGCAGGGGCGCGGCTGCGGCGGTTGCTGCGCGCGGCGCAGGCGCACCGGGCGCACGTTCACGTCGACATGGAGTCGTACCGCGTGAAGAGCGCGACCTTGGCGATTTTTCAGACGGTGATGATGGAGGAGGAGTTTCGCGAGCTATCCCAGGTGGGGATTGTGATTCAGTGTTACTTACGGGACTCGGGGCGGGACCTGGCATCGCTGCGGGATTGGGCAGCGCGGCGGGGGACGCCGGTGTGGGTACGGCTGGTGAAAGGGGCGTATTGGGACCACGAGACGGTGCTGGCAGCGTCGTCGGGGTGGCCGTTGCCGGTGTATGCACGAAAGTGGGAGACGGACGCAAATTTCGAGCGGCAGACGCGGTTTGTGCTGCGGAACGGCCGGTATTTGCGGTGCGCGTTGGGGAGCCACAATCTGCGGTCGCTGGCGCATGGGATGGCGACGGCGCGGTTTTTGGGACTGCCACGGTCGGCGGTGGAGTTGCAGATGCTCTATGGCATGGCGGACGCCGAGAAGCAGGCGCTGGTCGAGATGGGGCAGCGGATGCGGATTTACATGCCATTTGGCGAATTGATTCCAGGGATGGCGTACCTGGTGCGGCGGCTGCTGGAGAATACGTCGAACGATTCGTTTTTGCGGGCGGGATTCGTGGAGCAGGTCGATCCCGAGACGCTGCTGGCCAATCCGGAGGAGGCGGGCCGAGCGTCCGGGGGAGAGACGACCAGGGGGGGAACGGCAGAAAATGGAGAGAGTGCTCCCATGACGAAGTGGACATTTGTTAATGAGCCGCTGGCGGATTTTGCACTGGCGGCGAACCGGGAGGGGATGGGCCGGGCGTTGGCGGAGGTGCAAGCGGAGATTGGGGCCGGGTATCCGCTGGTGATCGCGGATCGGGCGATCGACACGGCCGAGCGGATGGAGGCGCGCAATCCGGGCGATGTGGGGCAAGTGTTGGGGTACGTGGCGCTGGCCGAGCCGCAGCACGTGGAGTGGGCCGTGGAGGCGGCTTGCGCGGCGCAGCCGGCGTGGGCCGGGCTGGGGGCGGCGCGCCGGGCGGAGTATCTGCGGCGAGTGGCGGCGATTTTGCGGGAGCGGAAGTTTGAGTTGGCGGCGTGGCAGATTTTGGAGTGCGGGAAAGGGTGGCGGGAAGCGGACGCCGACGTGTGCGAGGCGATCGACTTTTGCGAGTATTACGCGGCGGGGGCGATCGCGCTTGCGGAATCGCAGGGGGTCGAATTGCCGGGAGAAGAGAATCGATTCGTGTACGTGCCGAGGGGAGTAACGGCGGTGATCGCGCCGTGGAATTTTCCGCTGGCGATTCTCACCGGGATGACGGTCGCGGCGCTGGCGACGGGGAATACGGCGGTGATGAAGCCTGCGGAGCAATCGAGCATCACGGCGGCCAAGCTGATGGAAGTGTTTCAGGCTGCGGAGCTGCCGGCGGGGGTGGTGAACTATTTGCCTGGGCGGGGGGAGACGGTGGGGTCGCGGCTGGTGGAGCACCCGCGGGTCGCGATGATTGCGTTTACCGGGTCGCGGGGGGTGGGGCTGGCGATCCATCGGCGAGCGGCGGAAGTTTCGGCCGGGTTGCCGTTCGTGAAGCGAGTGATCGCGGAGATGGGGGGGAAGAACGCGATTATCGTGGACAGCGACGCGGATCTGGACGAGGCGGTGCTGGGGGTAGTGAAGAGCGCGTTTGGTTACCAGGGGCAGAAGTGCTCGGCTTGTTCGCGGGCGATCGTGCTGGAGGGGGTGTTTGAGGCGTTCACGACGCGGCTGGTGGAAGCGGCGAGAAGTTTGAAGATTGGGCCGGCCACGGATCCGGGTTCGAGCGTGGGGCCGGTGATCGACGCGGAGTCGCTGGCGCGTGTGCGGAAATACGTGGAGATCGGGGGGCGGGAAGCGAGGAAGTTGTTGTCGGTGGACGCGGGAGAGCTGGCGGGGCGGGGGTATTACATTGGCCCGCAGATATTCGCGGACGTGCGGCCGGAGAGCGCGCTTGCGCAGGAAGAAATTTTTGGGCCGGTGTTGGCGGTGATGCGGGCGCGGGACCTGGATGAGGCGATCCGGATTGCGAATGGCACGGAGTACGCGCTAACAGGGGGGATTTTTTCGCGGAGCCCCGCGCATTTGGATCAGGCCTGCCGGGAGATGCAGGTGGGGAATTTGTATTTGAACCGGGCGATCACGGGGGCCTTGGTGGGGCGGCAGCCGTTTGGGGGCTACAAGATGTCGGGGATTGGGAGCAAGGCGGGGGGGCCGGACTATCTGCTGCAATTCGTGCTGCCGAAGACGATTACGGAGAACACGTTGCGGCGAGGGTTTGCGCCGCCGCCGTCGTCGGGGGAATAGGCGGCTGTCAGCCTGTTGAAAAATGCCTTCGTGGCATTTTTCAACCGAGCCAAGTTCGCAGCAAGCTGTTCACGGCTCGCAAAATTCCGGCTTAACAGCCGTGATTTTGTGATCACATCCCTGTGATCGCGCAGCCCGTTGAATCCTTCAACGGGCTGCTATGGGGGTGGCAGACAGATAACGCGCGCGGCGGTTAGCGGCGGGTGAGTTTCAGCAGGAGGGGGAGGACGAAGAGGTTGCCCAAGAGGCCGCCGATCATGGTCAGGCCGGTGAGGGCGCCGAAGTAGATCGTGGGGACGAACTCGCTCATGCAGAGGGCGCTAAAGCCGACGACCAGGGCCAGGGTGGCGAAAACGGCGGCGCGGCCGGCGCTTTGGTGGGCGGCGTCGAGGGAGTCGCGGAGGGATAGGCCCCGGCGGCGGGCGTGTTGGAAATCGATGACGTAATGGACGCTGGAATCGACGGAGAGGCCCATCGAGAAGGCGGCGATTACAGCGGCGCCCATGTTGAGCTTGATGCCGAGCCAGCCTAGGAGGCCGGTCATGAGGAAGACGGGAAGGACATTGGGAACGAGGCCTAGGAGAGCGAGGAGGGGGGAACGAAAAACGACTAGCATGACCAGCCACATTCCGATCGTAGCGGCGGCGAAGGTGAGCCATTGGTCGCGGAGCAGGCTATCGATGAGCTGGGTGAGGAGGACGAAAA
>JALHPA010000642.1 GCA_022842745.1 Pirellulales bacterium | reverse complement strand
GCGCGTCCACAAAGCTGGCATCGGGACCGGTCTCGTAGCCCCCCTGGGAATACGACACGGCTGTGCCAATGTATGCGGGACCATAATCGCCATACGCTGCCATCGCTACAAACCGGTCCGGCCGCATCCGCTGCGCGACAAGCTGGTATTCCACGAACAGCTCCCCCGGCATGTGCAGCACGCGGGCATTTCCCAGTGCCAAACAGCCGATGGGCAAGCTTTCCCCCGTCTCCAACCGTTCAACAAACGCAAGCTTGTTGGCGGCAATGAATCGCTCCATCGCCGGCCGGCGCGGGTCGCGCAGCGTCGCCAAGAGGCCCTTCGGATCCAAGTGTCGGGCCGCGGGCAACTTCACGGCAATCGACGTCCACCCAACCTGGTCAGCCTGAATTGGGGTCCTTTCGGTCCCCTCCCAAGCCTTGCGCATGCCGGCGGCCATCCGATCGGCGAGCACCTGGCGATTGGCGGGCGAACCGTCGTTGTATTTGCCGGCGGTAATGTTCCCGCCTGCCCCGTTGAAGTGAATATGAGGTACGCCGGTCTCTTGCTGCCGCTGGTTGCGGGCCAGTCCGGGAAAATCCGGATTGGCCTTTCCGGTGCGGTAGTAACTTTGCGGGTGGGCGGCATAGTACGTCAGGGCGGCCACCGGTTTCTCTCCGTTCCAGAAACGGATCGTTCTCACCGCCGGGTCGATGGTTCCTTCTGGATAATCGCGCACGGCGGCTTCTTTGGTCGCGCTCCAGCGGACGTGCTGAACCTTGCCGTCGGATCCGAGAATTCGCCGATTGGACGCCACCTGCTCGACGTTTGCGGCCGACATACCGACGTGCGTGATCGGCATGGCATTGGACTTGGCCTTTTTGGCGGCTTCAGCCGCTCGTCGGATGACCTCCCGTGCAAACGGCGAATCGAAGGGCCGATGCTCCACCCCCTCCCGCTCACATAAAGCGTCGATGGAAAAGTCGCACCACGGAGCGTCGTGCTGGTGGATGGCGTGGACCGCCACCCGATCGGCCGACGTCTCTACCGCGGCCGCGAGCGCCTCGCAAAACTCCCGGTGGGCGGCGTTGCCGACTCCAATCCAATCGATTGCGCACAACACGATCGGCTGTTCCGCTCCCAGAAGCACGACTCCCCGGCAACTCAGCGGCACGAGCACCTCCGCCGTTTTATCGTAGGCCATCATGCTGCCGACCGGCGGAGAGGCATCGACGTCGAATACCCCCACGCGGGCCTCGGCGGCGATCGCCACTCGCCCCATCAATAGCAATCCGCACCAAAGGAGTGAAATTCGCATAAGCTCCCTTTCAGTTCAGCGACAACAAGTACGCCACCAGGTCCGCCATCGCCGCTGCGTCCAGTTCTTTCTCAAACCCCTCGGGCATCAGCGAGGCGCCCGTGCCTCGCAACGATTCGATGTCGCTCCGCAGCACCGTTTCGCGACGGCCGTCGCTGCGCAACAGCGTGACGCTGGCCGCCGACTCGCCCACCAAAATGCCGCTCGCCGTTCGGCCTTCGTCCGTGACCAGCACGTAGGAAACGTATTGTGGATTGACTTCGCGGTTCGGATCCAAAATATTCAGCACCAGGAATTCCCCTCCCCGGTTTTTTGCCGCCGCCAGGTTGGGACCGATTTCTTGCCCTACCATTTCGGCCCGGTGGCAGGCCGAACAATGCCTTTCAAACAGCGCTCGCCCCCGCTGGGAATTCCCTGGCGAGCGCCATGCGTCTCGGTAGGCGTCCACCACCGCAAGGCGTGATCCCGTTTCCGACCGGGCCAGCACGCGACCGGCCCACGTCCGCACCCCTTCATCAGGATACGACCGCAACCGCTCGACCTGGCTCGGTTCGAGTTCTCCCGCAGGCAGTTTCCCTGATTCGATCGCGCCGAGCAACGCCGCCGCCGCCGCGCGGTGCGACAAAAGTGCCTCTTTCGCGGACCGCCGCGCCAAGCCGCCCAGATTCGGCAACGCTTCCACGATCGTTTGCGCCGCGGCCGGCGCGTGAAACTCTTCGATCGAGCGCAGGGCGGCGATCTGGATTTCCTGCGGATGCGACGGTTCGAGCAACCGGGTCAACGTCTCCCCCACCTCGTCCCACTTGCCCAGTCGCAGCACTTCGACCGCTCGAACCCGTGCCGCAACCGATGCCCGGGCCGATGGTTGCTTGGAATGGACCGCGCCTTCACCCGTACTGCTCTGCGCTAGGACGGTGTGTCTGGCCTTCTTCACCGCTTGAAGCGTCAGACGCGTGACGATATCCCTCCCCTCCCGGGAAAACGGCTCCGTCCATTTCGTGTCTCCTCCGTCGCCAGCCAATCGCAGCGCCAACAACACATCCTCGGCCGAATCGTCCAGCCCAGGCAGCGTCTCCAGTTGCCGCAGCACGCGATCGAGGCCATCCGTGTCCTGTTGCCGCAACATTTGCCCCGCCAGCGCCGCCAGGACTTCTCGGCGCGCGTCGCCGGACCATACGGTGCGCTCTTCAAGCAGTCTGTTCATCACCTCCCCGGCGCCATCCGCCAGGGAGCTCTGGCAAGCCATCCGCACCCACGGATTGCCCCCGTCGCGCGCCAAGAGCCGAGCGGTCGCCGCGGCCCGCGCTTCCAGCGGCACATATCCGAGCGAGAAAGCCAACTGGTACCGAACCAGCAAATCGTCGTCGGCCGTCATCGCGGATAGCATCGATTGCAATTCGGTCGAACGAATGGCCGCTCGTTCCGCCAGCCGCACCGCTTGCTCGCGGACCCTCGGATGGCTGGCCGCGAGCGCCAGCCGCAACGTTTCTTCATCCAACGCTTCCAGTCCAAAGAGCGTATACATCGCCTGCACCCGCCCGAGCGGTCCGCTCTGTTCCGATTGCGCCATTGCGCGCAGCGTCGGGACCACACTGGGATCTTGTCGTTCGTAGAGCAGCCGCGCCGCCGTTTCCCGATGCCAGGCGTTTGGATGTCCCAATAGCGGGACCAGTTCCGCGGCGGAGGCCCTGTCCAGTCGGGGAATTGGCCGCCGCGCGAACCCCTCCGGCATGACCCGAAAGATCCGCCCCCGATCCCGCCCGCTGTCCAAGTCCAAGT
>JALHPA010000641.1 GCA_022842745.1 Pirellulales bacterium | reverse complement strand
CATATTCGTCCTTCCCCAATGCGATCACCTGTACCCCGACCTTGAGTCCGTCGGGGTTGTTCTTGATTTCCCCTAGGTACTCCCCCTGCGCGGCAAGACTCGGTCCAGCCTTCGACGCATCCGTTATCGCCTTGTCTCCCGCTCCCAGCGACGCCGCCAGATTGATCAGCAATCCCGCCGCCACCAGGCCAACCAATCTCAAGCCCTGCATTTTTCTCAAGCTGCTCATCGTCTTCCCTTCGTTGAAACGCGTGGTGAATGAAACAAACCGTCGCCGCGCGGACTCAGTCCGCGGGGCCTCCCTCCGCTCCCTCAGCCCCTTCCGTTGCCCCCCAGCCAGCGCTTTGCTCGCGCGCAAAATCCACAAACCGATCCTCCTCAATCGCGCGCCGCGCCCCCGCCATCAACCGCTGATAATACGTCAAATTGTGGTGCGAAAGCAAAATCGGCCCCAACATTTCGTGCGCCATGAATAAATGCCGCAAATACCCCCGGCTGTGTCGGCACGCCGCACATCCGCAACCGGCTTCGAGCGGTCGGTCGTCCATGGCATAGGCTCGATTCTTGATCCGCACAATCCCCTGGTCGGTATAAGCAAAACCGTTTCGCCCGTTCCGCGTCGGCAGAACGCAGTCAAACAAGTCGATTCCCCGCCGAATTCCCTCCAACAAGTCGCTCGGCCGCCCCACTCCCATCAAGTACCGGGGCTTGCCAGCCGGAAGCGCAGGCGCAACCCCCTCCACAATCCGCATCATCTCTTCCGGCGACTCCCCCACGCTCAATCCCCCAATGGCATACCCCGGAAATCCCAATTCCACCAGTTGCTCCGCGCACTCCAGTCGCAACGCGACATCCAGCCCCCCTTGCACGATCGCGAATTGCGCCTGGTCGGCCCGCCTCCCCGCCTGCAAACACCGCTCCGCCCACCGCACGCTCCGCTCGGTGGCTTCGCGAATCCGTTCCGGCGCGTTCGGCAGCGCCACGACATGATCCAGGACCATCGCCACATCGCTCCCCAGCGCCTCCTGGATCGCGATCGCCCGCTCGGGAGTAAGCTCGATCCGTTCGCCGTCCAAGTGCGATCGAAACGTCGCCTGCCGCTCGTCGATCTCTACCATCGCGGCCAGGCTGAAGACTTGAAACCCCCCGCTGTCGGTCAGAATCGGTCCCTCCCAGCCCATGAAGCGGTGCAGCCCCCCCAACCGCTCGACGACTTGCTCCCCCGGCCGCAGCGACAGATGGTACGTGTTCCCCAGCACCATCTCCGCTCCGGTCCCCCGCAACAGGTCGATCGTCTGCCCCTTGACCGTCCCCTGTGTCCCCACCGGCATAAACGCCGGCGTCTCCACCCCTCCATGCGGAGTCAAAAAACGCCCCCGACGCGCCCTGGAACCCGAATCCACACGTTCCAGCACAAAAGAGAATCCGGCGGGCATGAATCGCTTGCTTAAAGTCGCATCGAGTCCGGGTTTTTGGCCGACGAACGTGGCCCCTGCATCGGAGTCAGGTCCTCGCTGGCCACACTGAATGTAGCAGATTTAATTCGGCCCTGAATGCCGGCCCGCTCCATTCAAGCGATCCGGCGAACGGACAAATTCGTCGTACCCTCATCGAGCGACACTCGCATCTTCGACGCTCCCTCTCCAATCCGTCATCCCTCCGCAATGGCTTGTTCCCCGGCAAAACGCGGGCTACGATGCCCGGACTCGCCTCGTCGTTCACTTGTGTCACCATTCCTAACCGACGGATTGCCTTTCGATTCCTATGGACGCCTCCTCGCTCGAGTTCCTCAAGGCCATTCTCTCCACCCCCAGCCCCTCCGGGTACGAACGGCCGGTCCAAGACTTGGTTCGAAAATACGTCGCCGGCTTCGCCGATCGCGTCACCACCGATCTGCATGGCAACGTCATCGCCGTCCGCAACCCCAACGCTTCGCTGCGGGTCATGTACGCGGGGCATTGCGACCAGATCGGCTTTCTCGTTCAGTACATCGACGGCGACGGCTATCTCTACCTTCAACCCGTTGGCGGCTGGGATCCACAGAACCTGATCGGCCACCGCATGACCGTCTGGACCCAGTCCGGGCCAGTCGCCGGCGTCATCGCCCGCAAGGCCGTCCACCTCTTGACCGACGAGGAACGAAAGCAGGTCGTGAAACTCAAGGACCTGTGGATCGACATCGGCGTCAAGGACAAGGCGGAGGCGGAGTCGATCGTCCGCGTTGGCGATCCGGTCACGCTGCACCTCGGTTTCCAGTCCATGCGCAACAACCTGGCCAACGCCCCCGCTATGGACGACAAGGTCGGTCTGTGGGTGGTCCTCGAGGCCTTGCGCCGCACCGTCGGCCGGCCGCTCCACTGCGCGCTCTATTCCGTCAGTACGGTGCAGGAGGAGATCGGCCTGCGCGGCGCTCAGACCAGCGCCTTCGGCATCGAGCCGCTGGTTGGCATCGCCGTCGATGTCACCCACGCCAGCGACTGTCCAACCGTCGAGAAAAAACAAGAAGGGGACAAAGCCCTCGGCAAGGGCCCCGTCATCTACCGCGGGGCCAACATGAATCCCGTCGTGGTCGACCGTTTGCTCGCCGCCGCCCAGGAAAAAGAGATCCCCTACCAGCTCGGCGCTCAGGGCCGCGCTACCGGCACCGATGCCAACACAATGCAAATCAGCCGCGCCGGCGTGGCCACCGGACTTGTCAGCATTGCCAACCGCTACATGCACAGTGCCGTCGAAATGGTCTCGCTCGACGATTTGGACCGCGCCGCCGACCTCCTGGCCGAGTTCGCCCTCCGCTTAACGGGCAACGAGGATTTCACTCCCTAGCCCGCCCTCGATCGGCAACGGAGTCGATCAACGTTGGATTTGATCTACCTCAGCGTCGATCTGCGTTATAATGTCATCTGCCGCTGGACGAAGTCGGCCCGTCCGGTTTGGAAATGGGCCATAGGGTTGGCGTCAACTCGCATGGCTCGCCAGCGGCCAGCAGGGCAATTCGGAGCGTGAACATGTCCCTCAATCGCGAAAAACTGTTTGCCGCGCTGCACGCCGTGCATGAAGAGCTGGAAGACCCCGGCCAGCTTGAT
>JALHPA010000640.1 GCA_022842745.1 Pirellulales bacterium | reverse complement strand
GTCGCGGGGTGTGTTGCAGGTGGGGCACGACGGGGCGCTGGGGACGGGGCAGCTCATCGTTTTGGGGGGGCGGCTGGAAGCAGTCAAAGGGCCGCGACGGATCGGCAATCCGGTGCAGGTGCTGGGGGACTTCTCGGTGGGAGGGGGAGCGCCGATCACGCTGGATGGCGGACAGACCTGGACGGGGGCGCGGACGATGACGGTTCAGGAGGGGGTGCTGCGGTATGACTTGGACGGGGGGGACGCGGTTTCCATCAATCCGGGGAACAGAATCGTGGTGGGGGCGACCGCGGCGCTGGAGTTGGCGGGAAGCAAGTCGGCCCTGAGCGCTGTGGGGACGCGAATCGACGTGGTGAATCAGGGGGAATTGCGAGTGCTGGGGACGAATCAGGAGGCGGGAGCGATACTAGGGGGGGGCAAAACGACGGTGGGGGCGAATGCCCAACTGTCGGCGGGGCGGATCCGGCAGGCGGAGTTGACGCTGGGGGGAAGCGGGGCAAGCGCGGTGGTTCGTCCGAACGGCGGGCCGACGGGGCTGGTGGTGCTTAATGCGTTGGAGATTGTGCCTGGGGCGCGGCTGGATTTGAACGATAACGATCTGGTGGTGCAGTACGGCGGCGCCTCGCCGCTTGGGGAGATTCGGCAGTGGATTGTGGACGGTTTTTTGGGCACCGCAGGCGCGCCGCAGATCGCGAGTAGCGCGGGGCAGGTCGCCGATCCGCCGATCACGTTTCTGGTGGCGTTCGCGAATAATAGCTCGAACGGGGCGAGCGAATGGCTGGGGGAGACGTTTCCGGCGAACAGCGATCAGGTGATTGTGAAGTATACGTATTTTGGGGATCTGAACCTGGATGGAATGGTCGACGCGCAGGACTACCTGGTGATCGACAACAACTTTGGCCAGGGGACCGATTGGTTGACGGGCGACGCGAATTTGGACGGGCAGGTCAACGCGCAGGACTACGTGGTGATCGACAACGCGTTTGGCCGAGGGGAGGGGAATCCTCTGGCGGCTGGGGGAGCGTTCGCAGTGTCGTCGGCAGTGTTGTCGCCGGCAGTGTTGTGGCCGGCAGTGGGCCCGGTGACGGTGGCCGTGCCGGAGCCGGGAAGCTGGGGGCTTATGGCGCTGGCGGCAGCGGCGGCAAGTTTATTCTGGGGCCGCAGGGTTTGCCGAGCCAGTATTTGATGGGGCAGAGTCGGGGGGAGAAGCGGTTGGCGGTTGGGGTCGGGGCGGGGCCGGAGTGGGGCGGGGAAGTGTCTCTGGGGCCGCCGGGGAGTTCTCTGCCGCAGGCTGCTTTTTGGCGCCGCCGAAGACGGGAAACGAGAAGGTTGGCAGTTCGAGGGCTGCGCCGGCCGGTTGGGGGCGGCGTTGCATGTCGAGTTCGACGTGGGCGGAGAGCTGGTTCTCGATAAGGGAAAAATCGAGGTCCAGACCGCGGAACCAGCGCGTGGCGGGGGACTGGAAGCCTTGCGGGACGCGGGCGAGCAAGCGGCCGGCGTCGTCGGTCCAGCCGGTGGAGAACCAGGTGGGGAACTCGTTCGGCTGACGCTCGAGCTTGTATTCTCCTCCCAGGGGGCAGATCAGCTTCGCATCGACCAGGAATTCGGCGACCTGGCGGGCTTTCTCGGGGGGGACGCCCAATTGCGCGGAGAGGACGTGCATGAAGCGGACGTTTCCGGCTGAGACCTGGCGGGCACGGAAATAGGCGAAGGCCGTAACGAGGTCGGTCAGTTTGGAGCGGGGGAGATCGCCGACATGAAGACGGAGTTGGGCGGGGCGCTCGGAATCGATGAACTGCAATTGGGACGTGACTTCGTCCAGAACCGCGCGGTTGGTGGCGGCGACTTGGAGATCGGGGTTTTCGCGGCGCGGGTCGACGAGCAGGCGCTGGATGCGGAGAGGGAGAATGCCTTGGACTGGGGCATAGCCTTGGGCGTCGAACTGATCGGTCTGTCCGAGGCCGGCGAAGCGCAGGAGGGGTTGGCCGGCGACGCCGCCCAGGTAGAGGCGGACGGAATCGTCGGGGACTCCTAGTCGGACTTCACCATCGCGGATGTCGTAGGGGATGGGGGCATCGCGAAGACCGGCGAAGAGGAGGTCGCCGGGCCGCAGGGGGGCATTTTGGTTGAGGGCTGAACCTACAATGACTTGGAGCGAGAGGGCGTCTCCTTCGATTGGGGCTAAATGGCGGCGGGTGGCGGGACCAAGCATTCCGGCCAGGAAGCCGTAGTGCTGCTGGGCGACGGGGGTGATGAAGACATCGAGGACGAGGTGTTCCTGGTCGGCGGCGCGGCCGGCGTAGCGCTTCAGGCCGAGCATAACGGGGTCCATGCGCTTCCATTCTTGTTCGTAGAGCCGGGCGAACTCGGCGTAGGCGCGGGCCTCGGAGGGGGTGATCTGGTCGAATTCGACATCGAGGATGGGAGTGAAGCTGCCTTGGGCGCCGCGGAGGGTGTCGACAAGCTGGCCATCGGCGCGTTCTTCGAGGGCGCTGCCGTCGGCGCGACGGGCGAAATGCTGAGGGAGGAAGCCGCCTTGGATCAGATCCTGGGTCGAGGCGGCGGGGCGGCGTTCGTTGGCGGCGGCCAGGCGGGCAAGCTGCAAGAGGTCGATATCGGTGGCGCTTTTGAGGCGGCGGGTCATTTCGACCCGGTAGCGGGGGCCGGTGAGCAGGCGGAAGAATTCGTCGGAGAGGTAGGCGAAGAGCGTATCGTCGCGGGAGAGGGGCATTTTGGTGCGAGCGAAGCGGAATTCGCGGCTTTCGCCCAGGGAGCGGTCGCCGACGCCGGCCTGATAAAAACGCTCGACGAGTGCGCGGCTGGTGGTGACGAAATGGAAGTCGCCATCGACGGCGTAGAAGCTGCGGAGGCGGTTGTCGGGAGTGGAGAGGAAGGCGACTTTGTGCCCGGCGATGTCGACGGTGGTTTCGGTGGCGCCAGGGTTATTTTTTAGGGCGGCGGCGCGCTGGGATTTGAAGTCGGAGGCGAGGGCGAAGTTGCTTTTTGCCTGGAAGAGCATGCCGATGGAGGGACCCTCGCGGAAAAAGGTGTCGGTGCCGATGAGGGCCACGTCGGCGATCACCT
>JALHPA010000639.1 GCA_022842745.1 Pirellulales bacterium | reverse complement strand
CGGTTCCGGCGCGGAATTCTGGGCCGGACCCGCCTGCACGTACCCCAATCTCCACGGTGCCCAAAGATTCTCGTTCACGTGATCCTCCCAGTCCCCAGTCTGTACCGGATTTGTCGATTCAGGTCTGGCAAAGTGTAGGAAGAGTGAAAAAACGGGGCAAGATGAACGTCTCCAGCCCAGTAGGCGTCGCGTTGAACATCATTCAGCGTTTTGCTGTCCCCTCATCAGAGTGATACACTGTCCCCTGCGTGCATTTTCGTGGGATTTGGCCGGTCCTTCAAAAAAGGGGAGGTGTTTATGGCCCGTTTCTCGTTGCCGATGCTGTCTCGGGGTATGTGCGTTCTAACAGCGTGGCTGAGCCTGACTACGGGGGGAGCGCAGGCGGTCGAACAGAGCGACGAGGCGCTTCGCATGGGCCGGTTGCGAGGGCGCGTGGTCATCGAGGGGTCCAACGAGCCTTTGGCTGGCGTCAAATTGCAAATCCTCACCGGCAATCATGCCGAACGACCAGGCCAGCAATACGGCATCCTGGCAACGCACACCGATCAGGAGGGCAATTATTCGTTCGACCTTCCGTTCGGCCACGTGTGGCTTGCATATCAAGAGCCGCCGGCAGGTTTTTGGATCGACGGCCAACTGGCGACCTACTTTGCGCTGACCCCCAAGGCGCCGATTGCGGAGAAGAATTTTATCGCAAAGATAGGAACGACCTGGGCCGCGAAGGTGATCGATCAGCACGGCGAGCCGGTCTCAGGAGCGGTTATCAATTCGTTTGCCGAGCCTGCCGTCGGTTACGTGCAATCGACCACCAATGCGGATGGCAAAGGATCTATTACTTTGCATCCCAAGGGAGTGGGGGCGTTCCACTGCGCCCATTTAGAGCGACTGTTCGTGCCGTCGCTTGCGCCAAAGCGCATTGAGGCCGAGCCGGGATTCAACCCGCTCGCGATTGCCGAATCCAAGTCTTCTGAAAATGGCGCTTGGTCGCTCGTCGATGCCGCCGGCAAGAAGGCAACAGTGACGGGCGCCTCGGTGGTAGTGCGCGATAAAGCCGTGGAAATCCAGCTTACAGGCAAGCTTTTCGATCAAGACCCGACACTGACGGTCAAGGGCGCCGTCACCGACGAACAAGGCCGTCCACTCGCCGGAGCAATCGTGCTATTCAGGGGACACGGTCTGCCAACCCACGGACGAGTGGTTACCCGAACAGACGAACGGGGAGAATTCACCTTTTCCGGCGTTGTCGCGGAAGTTGTTCCGGGATCGTCGACGCCTTTCATGCTCAGTGTCCTGAAGAGGGGCTTCGTGTTGGTGGAAACCTCTGCATTTACTTTCGGTTCTCAAAGAAATGGTGAATACCGCCTGCCCGCTCCCATCGTCATGAAGCCAGGAAATACCATCCAACTTCGCATTTTCGACGCGCACGGGAATATCGTGGAAGGGGCCTGGGTTCAACCGCTGTTTGGAGAGACTGGGGGGTCAAACGTTTTTCGCACCCAGCCGGATGGAAGCTGTCAGTTGACCGATCTCCCCGATGGGATTCATGATGTCATCGTTCGTTTCGGCGATCAGGTCGTGCGGCAGAAAGTGGTTGCCGCAGGTCTCCCGGTGCCGGGCGATGAAGTGGTGGTTCGATTGCGGCCCTCCCAGGACAATCAAAACCCGGTTGCACGCGCCGCCGCGCCGGTGCGCGAGCCGCTCAAGGTGGGGGATGTCGCCCCTGAATGGAAAGTGACTCAGTGGCTCGATGGGGAAAATCGAACGCTGGCCGACTACCGCGGCAAGGTGGTGGTGATCGATTTCTGGGGCATTTGGTGCTCTGGATGTATTTTGAAGTTTCCAGCGATTATGAACCTTCAGAAAAAGTACGCCGACAAGGGTGTGGTGTTTCTCAGCATTCATTCGCCTGGGTATCAAGCCAGCGAGGTCGCCAAGCTGGTGGCTCTCAAGAAGTTGACTTTGCCGGTTGGACTGGACGAAGGCACAGAAATCAGCGAAGGAACGACCGCATTGCGATACGGAATTCACGGGACGCCTGGAATGTTCGTTATCGATCGGGAAGGGAGGGTTGCTCGTAACTTTGCGGCCAAAGCTGGAGACAGGGCTGAAATTCTCAAACGAGGCGAAGAATTGGCCCGAAAACTGAACATCCCCTGGCCCATGGACAAGGATGCCATCGAGGAAGAGATCGTCGCACGAGGTAACCGATTGGCGGAGGCACTCCTGACCCAGGAAATCGACGCCGCGCTAGCGAAGAAGTAGTGAGACCGATTGCAGTGCCACCGTGCCGGTCAGCGAGTCAGCTTAGCGCCCCGCGCCGGCTCGATCCGAATCGAGCGATCCGAATCGAGCGATCCCTGTCGAGCGATCCCTGTCGAGCGATCCCAATAGGGAGACTGCTCCGGCCGCAAAGTTCGGCCGCCGAGCATTCCGACTCCGTTCGGACCGTCTCGTTTTCGGTTATACTGGGCGCACCGCCGGAAAGCACGAAACCGCATGGTCCGCTGCCGCGCCAAGGCACGCCCCTTGCTTCGTACAACCTCTCCGGCGGCCGATCGGCGGTTTGCCGGGTCAGACTGGGTCAAATGTAACTGGAATAGCCGCATGAACGAAAACACATTAGCCACGATCAAAGGCCGCTTGCAGGGGTTGGCCCGTCGCTTGGACGGCGATACCCGCAACCTGATCGAGGAGGGACTCTCCCCGCAAGCGAGCGGCCAAGGAGGCCAAACCTCCAACGCCCCGTTCCACTTGGCGGACGGGGGAACCGAAGAGTTTCTCTCCATGATGAACGCCACGCTCTTGGAGAATGAGGCGCAATTGGCCGCCGACGTGCGCGACGCCTTGCAGCGGCTAGAAGAGGGCGTGTACGGCCGCTGCGAAGCCTGCCAGAAAGAGATCGCCGAGGAACGCCTGCTTGCCCTGCCGTACGCCCGGAACTGCATCCGCTGCGCCACCTTGGCCGAAAAGGAAGGGCGGGTTCCGGTTGCCAATGTCAATCACGGTCGCCCCCGCGGTCCCCGCGACACGCTCGCCCCGGAAGGGGAAATGCAGGAAACCCGCCGAGGAGATGCCAGCGAAAACGACCGCAGCTC
>JALHPA010000638.1 GCA_022842745.1 Pirellulales bacterium | reverse complement strand
CGTTCAACCGAGCCCTGCGCTCAAACTGCCGACTTTTTACCCGCCACAGTTCGCTTCCCGGCCTTACGGCTTGCCTCCCCCGCCCTTTCCCGCCCAACAACCTCCAGGAGCTCGCCCATGTTTCGGATCTATGCCGACCAAGCGTCTTCTTCCCGCTACTGCGACGGCATTTCCCGCCGCAGTTTCGTCCAGCTTGGCGTGGCAGGCATGGCCTCCGTTTCCCTTCCCCGCTTGCTTGAAGTCCAAGCGGCCACCCGCGCGGAAGGAACCCCGCCCAAAGACACCTCCGTGGTCCTGTTCTGGCTCGACGGCGGACCGAGCCACATGGACCTCTACGATCTCAAGCCCGATGCCCCCCGCGAATACCGCGGCATCTGGTCCCCGATCAAAACCAACGTCCCAGGCATGGAAGTCGGCGAGCTTTGCGCCCAACAGGCCAAAGTCGCTGACAAATTTTCCATCCTCCGCTCCCTCCACCACGACAGCGGCGACCATTTTACCGGCGCTCACTTCATGTTGACCGGCCGCGGCGGCGCCAGCGGGGCCGACACTACCGGCCGCAGCCCTTCGATCGGCTCGATCGCCTCCCGCCTGCTCGGATCCCGCCGGCCCGGCGTCCCGCCTTATGTGGCGGTCCCTTACGGCAGCAGCGTCGGCATCCGCCCCGGCTATTTCGGCGCAAACTATCTCGGCCCTTCCAGTAATCCCTTCGAAACCGACGGCGATCCCAATAGCGACGGCTTTAAGGTCCAGAACCTCGGCCTCGGCGGGGAAATGACGCTGGAACGCCTCAACCATCGCCAGGATCTGCGGCGGCACTTCGACTCCGTCCGGCGGCAAGTCGATACCTCTGGCGCCGCCGACTCCATGACCCGCTTCCAGCAGCAGGCGTTCGACCTGGTGACCAGTCCCGTCGCCCGCAAAGCCTTCGACCTTTCTCAAGAAGACCCGCGCCTCCGCGAGCGTTACGGCCGGACCAATGTCGGCCAAAGCGCCCTATTGGCCCGCCGCCTGGTTGAAGCCGGTTCTACCTTTGTCACCGTCCACAGCGGCGGTTGGGACCACCACTGGAACCTTAAGGCCGGCTTGGAAAGCCAATTCCCCTCGGTCGACCAAGCAGTGGCCGCCCTGCTAACCGATCTCTCCGAGCGCGGCCTGTGGGAGAAAACGCTGGTCCTCTTATGCGGAGAATTCAGCCGCACTCCGCGCATGAACGACGGCGGCAACGGCGGCGCTCCCATGAGCATGGGCACGCCTGGCCGCGACCATTGGGGCAACGCCATGTTTTGCCTGCTCGGCGGCGGCGGAGTTCAGGGGGGCCGCGTCGTCGGCTCGACCAATCGCCTCGGCGAATCCCCTCAGGACCGCCCGGCCACCGTTGGCGACCTGCACGCCACGATCTACCGCGTGCTCGGCATCGACCCCAAGACCCACTTCCTCAACCACGCCGGCCGCCCCGTCCCCGCCATCGACGAGGGTCATGCCATCGAGGAATTGTTTTAGAAAGCCCGCGGGCGATGGATAACGTGCGATGGATAGTGTGCGATTCTCGTCGCGCCGCGCCCCCATCGCCGCGTTTCAGTCGCAGGGAAACGGCAATTCGTCCCCCGCGATCTCGCTCAAGGCGTTCCGCGCCGCGCGCTGTTCCGCCTCTTTCTTGTTCCGCCCCCAAGCCGGCGGGTAGCGGTTCGATCCGATCTGCGCAGCGATCTTGAAGCACTTGCTGTGATCCGGCCCCTTTTCGTCCAGCAGTTGATACACCGGCGTGGCCCCAAAATCCCGCTGCGCAAGCTGCTGCAGCGTCGACTTATAGTTGCCCCCGGAGTCCCCCGCCGCCGCCAGCTCGATCTCCGGCCCCACCAATCGGCGGATCATCTCCTGCGCCGCCTCCTGCCCCCCGTCGAGATAAATCGCCGCGATCAACGACTCGAACACGTCCGCCAACAGCGACGACGGCACCTTGGCGTGGGTGCTCATCCCCTTCCCCAAAATCAAAAACTCTTCCAGGTTCAAAGCCGCGCTGATCTTCGCGCACGTCACCCGGCTGACCACGACCGATTTGAGCTTTGTCAGATCCCCTTCCAGATACTGCGGATACTGCCGGAACAGTATCTCGCAAACCACCGCCCCCAGAATCGCGTCCCCCAGAAATTCCAGCCGCTCGTTCGACCCCAGCCGGTGCTGCGCCCCGGAAGCATGCGTTAGCGCCGCCAACGCCAAGGATCGGTCGCGAAATTTATACCCGATCCGCTGTTCGCAAAGCTCGATCTGCGCCTGGTGATCGACGACCGTGGGGACAGACAACGCCTTCGACATACCAAAACCAATCGGCGATCCAGTCCCGCAGTCCACCATGAAGATTTCCCTAAACCTATCCAGGCAAACCTCTTTTGTCAAACATCGGCCGTTCTCCAATCGTTCTACAAGGCGGGCCTCCAGCGATTCAGGCATCAAAGAAGGACCGCCCGGACGCTTGCTCGATTGCACGCCAGTCTCTAGAAAAGCGTGCCCCTTGCGATCCCGTTGCTGGGTCGCGGAAAGAGTCCTGTCCGCCTTCGATCACGGCCGCTCCTGCCTGCTACTCTCCGCTGGGCTGTCGCTAATCCGCTTCTTCGTCGATTGGCTCGCCGTATGCAATCTTCATGATTTCCGGGGCGAAGCAAGTACGCGGAAAGACCTTGGGCATTTCCCGGAGAATCCCGGCCTCCACGAGCCGATCGATATCCGCTTTCGCGGTCGGGTAGGTGACCTCGAATTTCTGCGCAATCGACGCTGCCTGAACCACAGGGCTGGTAAACAGCCCTTGAATAATCCTGTGGGTTCTTGAACTGGGTGATGGGATGCTTTCCAAGAAGGTTCGTCGAAGCTGATGGATTTGATCGCAACGCCGAATCGAATCTCTGGCCTGCGCAATAACGCCCCGTAGGCAAAACTCGATCCAGCGCGACCAGGCGCCTTCTGTGCTCACTTTGAACAGGTTTTCGATGTACTCATCGCGAAACCGCTCGAAAAACGCGCTCATGTAAAGCCACGGCATCGAGTGGCCATGCAATTTGTACACCATGAGAACCAACAGTGAACGCCCCACGCGCCCATTTCCGTCGCTGAA
>JALHPA010000637.1 GCA_022842745.1 Pirellulales bacterium | reverse complement strand
CTCATTGAGGGACGCCTGAAGCTCGACACCTGGGAAAAGGACGGCAAAAAGAATTCCAAGCTCCGGGTCATCGGCGAGCGCATGCAAATGTTGGGGGGCAAAGGAGGCGGCGGACCCAATCGGGCCGGCGGTTCCGCCCCCGCCCGCGGTCGTCAGCCGCAAGGCGGTCCCCAGTATGACGAAGGCGAGTATTCCCCGGCCGATGCGGACAGCTACAGTTCCGCCCCCGAGCCGACCGGAGACGACATCCCGTTTTAGTCCCCCCGTCGCTCCCGCCGACGCGCGAGATCGTCAAGAAAATCACTTCAAAAGAAAATCACTTCGCATAGATAGCCCTTCGATTAGAAAGTACTGGCATGGCTGCAAAAACAAAAATCCCCTCGCGGGCCAAACGATTGAAGCGGGCCGCCAACGGCGGCATCGAATTGCTCCTCATCCAATCGGTCGATCACCTCGGCAAACAGGGGGAAGTGGTCACGGTGCGCCGCGGCTACGCCATGAATTACCTGCTTCCGCAAGGTCTGGCGACCGTAGCCAGCGAGCACCACAAGCGGATGGTCGAGAAGCACAAGGCCCGCTTGATCGAGATTCAAAACGAGCGGCTGGCCGGCCTGCGACAAGTGGCCGAGCAGCTTGGCCGTCAGAGCATCACCATCGAAGCCAACGCCAACGACGAAGGGCACCTGTACGGCTCGGTCGGCGCTCCGGAAATCGTCAAGGCCCTCAAGCAGCATGACCTGGCGATCACCGCCGATCAGGTCCGGCTCAAGGGTCCGCTTAAGGAACTGGGCCTGTACACCGTTCTGATCCACCTCGGTCAGGAGATCGAAGGCGAATTGAAAGTCTGGGTCGTCCCGACCGTGACCGAAGCGATCGAGGAAAAGAAACCCGCCAAGTCGTAAGTCGCGATGGCGCGCGGCGGCGGGTTGGCGGAACGGGCGGCACAGGGAGGGTATTGCCATGGCGACAGCGCAGCGCGTCGAAGACGGCAAACGGGATCGCCGTCCCGCGGTCACCGCGGAGATCCTCGATCGCCAGCCCCCCCGCAATCTAGAGGCCGAGAAGGGGGTATTGGGAAGTATCCTTCTGCTCCCCGACGTCTGCGACGACGTGGCGCTGGTCCTCCGCGCCGACGACTTCTACGACGACGCCAATCGCAAGCTCTACGAGCACCTCTCGGCGATGCACGAGGCGGGCCAGAGAATCGATGTCACCTTGCTGGTCGATCGCTTGCGGCGCAAGGGCGATCTGGAGTTGATCGGTGGAATGGCCTACCTGGCAGAAGTGGCCGGCAGCGTCCCCAACGCGGCGCACGCCGTCTACTACTCCCACATCGTCCGCGACAAAAGCACGCTCCGGCAACTGATTCTCACCAGCACGGAAATCCTCCGCGATTCCTACGACGAATCCTTCGAGCCCCGCGAAATGCTCAGCCGCGCGGAGGAAAAAGTCTTTTCCATTCTCGAAAAGCGGGGCGCCGGCGAGGTCAGCTCGATCGCCGACGTGCTGCACGAATCGATGGTCCGCATCGACGCCCGGATGAAAGGGGAGCACACGATCGGCGGAGTCGACACGGGCTTCACCGACTTCGACTCCCTGACCGGCGGATTGCACGATTCGGAGTTGATTATCCTGGCCGCCCGCCCCAGCATGGGCAAAACCGCGCTGGCCATGAATATCGCCGAGTTTGCGGCCATCTCCAACAACGTCACCACCTTGTTCGTCAGCTTGGAAATGTCGGCTTTGGAATTGGGGGACCGGCTCCTCTGTTCGGCCGCCCGGGTCAATGGCCACCGGCTCCGCAACGGCACCATTTCCAACGACGACCGGCGCAAGCTCGTGGAAAAAGCCAACGAGATCAGCCAGGCGCCCCTGTTTGTCGACGACAAGCCCAGCCGCACGATGACCGAAATCGCCGCCACCGCCCGGCGATTGAAGCGCAAGAACAAGCTCGGTCTGGTGGTGATCGACTACTTGCAGTTGATCGAACCCGACAACCCCAAGGATCCCCGCCAGGAGCAAGTGGCCAAAATCGCCCGGCGGCTGAAAGGCCTGGCCCGCGAGTTGGAATCCCCCGTGCTTTGCCTGGCCCAGCTCAACCGCCAGGCGGAAGTCGCCAAGGAAAACCGCCCACGGCTCAGCCACCTCCGCGAATCGGGCGCGATCGAGCAGGACGCCGACGTGGTGATGTTCGTTCACCGCGAGGAGTATTACCAGACCAACGAGGAAGACCGCGCTCGAGTCTCCGGCCAGGCGGAAATCATCGTCGCCAAACAGCGCAACGGCCCCATCGGCGACGTGAAACTCCATTGGCATCACGAGTTCACCCGCTTCGAAAACGCCGCCCACAAGCCCTACGACGAATTCGAACAGTACAACGGCTTTTGACCACGAACAGCCATTGAATCGCCGCCGACACGGAACGATTCCCTGCCGTTAGCCTTCTTCAAGATTTTCCTTGCACCCAGCCCTTCCGCGCGCTAGCTTGAGCAGCGAGGCAAATCGCCTCCCCCCAAACATTGCCGCCCCGGCCGGTCCATTATGGCTCGACCCACGGCATGCGTCGGGCGAAAACCGCGTTGCTTTCGCGGCCCAATCTTCAACGGAAAGGACGCTACGATGCCAGCCCGCACTCGTCGAGAGTTTCTACAGGACGTCGGTCGCGGAACACTGATCGCCGGACTCGGATCCGCGCTGGCGCTCGAACTGGACAGAAGGTCCACTCTGGCCGACGAGTCGTCCGTGGAGCGCCCGCTCGATTTTGGGCCGCTTGAAAGCCTGGTCCGCACCATGCAAGACACCGACCCCGACAAGCTGCTCCCCCTGCTGGCGGACAAGCTCAAATCCGGCGTCGAATTGCGCACGCTCGTCGCCGGCGCGGCCCTCGCCAACGCCCGCACCTTCGGCGGCCAGGATTACGTCGGTTTTCACACCCTGATGGCCCTTTCGCCCGCCTACCGGATGGCGCAAGAGCTGCCGTCCGCGCGCCGCGCGCTACCCGTTCTTAAAGTCCTCTACCGCAACAACCGCCGCATTCACGAACATGGCGGCCATGCCTCAGAGCGTCTGAAATCCGTCGATTCCCAGCCTGCCTCCGCCGCCGCCTCCACC
>JALHPA010000636.1 GCA_022842745.1 Pirellulales bacterium | reverse complement strand
TCAATCCGCAGCATAGTCGGTCGGGTCGGTTACGCCGGCATGGCGAAAGGCCTCCCGCCGTTCGGTGCAAGTACCGCACTGGCCGCAGTGCCGCGGTCCTCCTTCGTAGCACGACCAGGTGGCCGCGAAGTCCACGCCCAACTCGTGTCCGCGGCGGACGATTTGCGACTTGGTCCAGGCGATGAACGGGCAGTGCAATTTGAGTTTATGCCAATCGGCAAGCGCCAATGCTCCGGCCATGGCGGCGGCGAATTCCGGCCGGCAGTCGGGGTAGATTGAGTGGTCCCCCGCGTGCGCACCGTAAGCAAGGCGATCGGCGGCGCGGGAGATCGCCCAGCCTGCGGCAACGGCCAGCAGAATCATATTGCGGTTGGGGACGACCGTGACTTTCATCGACGGTTCCGCATAGTGGCCGTGGGGAACGGCGATCTCGTCGCTGGTTAGGCTGGAGCCGGATAGCAGCGACCGCAAGGCCCCCAATTCCGCCAATCGCCACTCCACCCCCAGCCGGGCGGCGGTCTCTTGGGCACGGGTCAGCTCCACGCGGTGCCGCTGGCCGTAATCGATCGAGAGGGCCAGGACTTCGTCCCCCCCCGCCAGCAATTCGTGCAACAGCACTGTGGAATCCAATCCTCCAGAGAAGATGGCGACCGAGCGCATCGCTACATTTCCTTGCCGAGGGCGGCGGCGACCTTGCGGCATTGGGCCATGGTGGCGGCGAATTGCTCGAGGTCCAGCGACTGGTAGCCGTCGCTGAGCGCGTTCTCGGGATCGGGATGCACCTCGAGGATCAGGCCGTCCGCCCCCGCGGCGACGCTGGCCACCGCCATTTGTGGCACCAGATACGAATGCCCCGTGCCATGGCTGGGGTCAACGACGACTGGGAGATGAGTCTTGGCGTGCAGGTAGACGACCGTCGCCAGAGGAAGAGTGAAACGGGTATGGGATTCAAAGGTACGAATTCCCCGCTCGCAGAGCATGACGTTGGGATTTCCGGCGTTGAGGATGTATTCCGCCGCCAGGAGCAGTTCCTCGATCGTGGCGCTCGGGCCACGTTTCAGCAGGACGGCGTTGCGCGTAGCCCCCACCGCCTCCAGCAGCCGATAATTCTGCATGTTTCGCGCGCCGATTTGCAGAACGTCGGCATATTTGGCCACCAGGGGAACGTCTTCGGTCGCCACGACCTCCGTGACCACCGCCAGACCGGTCGCCTGGCGGGCCGCCGCCAGCAGTTCCAGACCTTGCTCCTTAAGTCCCTGGAAACTGTAGGGACTGGTGCGGGGCTTGAAGGCGCCCCCGCGGAGGGCGGTCGCGCCAGCGGCTTTTACGGCGCGGGCGGTCTGGAGAATCTGCTCTTCGCTCTCGACGGAGCAGGGACCGGCGATTACGCCCACCGTTGCCCCCCCCACGACCAGGCTGCCGGCGCGGATGACCGTCGGCTCCTTGCGCAGTTCGCGGCTGGCCATTTTGTAGGGGGCCAGGATGGGAAGGACTTCGGACACGCCGGGACCGGACTCTAGATTCTCCTTGTGGGTGCGGCGCTCGTCCCCCACGGCGGCGATGACGGTCCGCTCCGCGCCAACGATGACGTGGGGCTTGAGTCCGAGTTTTTGGATGCGTTCCACCATGTGGGCGACTTCCGCTTGGGTGGCTTCTGGTTGCATGACGACGATCACGGCAAGTGCTCCAAATTTGCGAGAGGAGGGCGCTGTTTTCGGCCGAGGTTCGCTCGGCCAACAAAAAAACCCCGAGAACCGTGGGCCGGATCTCGGGGCGTTGGCATCTGTCGCTTTCGCGGGAATCAATGATTCCCAGCGGCCCCGCGACCCGGCGGGCTAAAGCTAAACCAATAGGCAAACTGGGCCGCAAAGCATTTCATACAACTAGTCTGGCACGGCCGCCGGTGCGTTGCAAGTCGGCGAAACCGTATTTTGCGAGTTTTTTGGGCGGGGCACGCTTGTCACGCGGCCCCGAAAGCTTTGAACCACTCCAGCATCCGCTTCCAGCCGTCCTTGGCCGCTGCTTCTCGGTACGAGGGCCGGTAGTCGGCGTTGAACCCGTGGGGAGTATCCGGGTAGATGATGATTTCGGACTTGGATTGGTTCGCGCGGAGCGCTTCCTTCATTTTTTCGACCGATCCGAGCGGAATTCCCGGGTCGGCGCCGCCGTAGAGGCCGAGAACGGGGGCCTTGAGGTTGCCTGCCAGGTCGAGGGGATGCTTGGGATGGAGGTCGTCGGCGGGGCCTTCCAGCCGGCCGTACCAGGCGACCCCGGCCTTCAATTTGGGCTGGTGGGCGGCGTACAGCCAGACGATCCGCCCCCCCCAGCAAAAACCGGTGATGGCCAGTTTGTCCGCGTCGGCTTGGCCAGACTCCTTGGCCCAAGTAACCGTGGCGTCGAGGTCGGACATTACCTGCCGGTCGGGGACCTTGGAGACCACCTTGGCAATGATTTCGCCGATCTCCTTGAGGTTGGAGACGTCCCCCTGCCGCACGTATAACTCCGGCGACACCGCGAGGTAGCCGCTCTTGGCGAGGCGGCGGCAGAGATCCTTGATGTGTTCGTGCACGCCAAAAATCTCTTGGACGACCAGGACCAAAGGGAACGGCCCCCCCTTGTCCGGCATGGCGCGGTAGGCGGGAATCTCGCGATCGGCCGCTTTGACCTGTACTTCGCCGGCCACGAGGCCTTTGGTGTCGGTAGTGATCGTCTCGGCGGAGACCGGCTGCACGGCGAGGGCGAAGCCGGCGGCCAACGTCGTGCCGACGAAACCGCGGCGGCTTAACTCGGCGGAGGCGGCAGTGATTTCTTGGTTGGAGCCCATGACCAGTTCTCCTCAGATGTGGGTGACGATCAAAGCAGACTTGCCACCTTACCCGACGGCGGTGGGCGAGAAAAGCAGTTTGAATACTTGAAAAAAACCAGTGCCCTTCGCTTGACTGCCTCGGCTGGCTAGGTATAGAATGCCTTGGCAGGCAAGGTAAGTGGCGAATCTCGCGGACGAGAGGTGTCGTGTGAGCGGAAATAACTCGGATCTTGCCCGCGCGACTTTGGAGCCGGTGCTCTTGGAGGTGATCGCCGGGGGGGCGACGTATGGATACGAGATTGTGCGGGCG
>JALHPA010000635.1 GCA_022842745.1 Pirellulales bacterium | reverse complement strand
CACGGACTTGCTGGTCGAACTGGCGCGGCAGATCACCGATCGGCCCGACGCGCGAGAAATGGACATGCTATTGTCCACGGGTGAGCAAGTGAGCGTGGCGCTGATGGCGATGGCGATTCAATCGCTCGGGCACAAGGCTATTAGCCTGACGGGGGCGCAAATGGGGATCAAAACGGACAGCACGCACACCAAGGCCCGGATCCAGTCGATCTCCACGGAGCGGCTGCGGGCGCTTTTGGAGGAGGGGCACATCGTGATTGCGGCAGGGTTCCAGGGGATCGACGAGAATTTCAATATCACTACTCTGGGGCGAGGAGGGAGCGATACCACGGCCGTTGCGTTGGCGGCCGTGCTGCGGGCCGACACTTGCGAGATTTATACCGACGTCGACGGCGTTTACACGACCGATCCGCGGCTGTTGCCAGAGGCGCGGCGGGCACGGCGGATCAGCTACGACGAAATGCTGGAGCTGGCGAGTCTGGGGGCGGGAGTGATGCACAGCCGGTCGATCGAGTTCGGCAAGAAGTTTTCGGTGCCGATCCACGTCCGCAGCAGCTTCTCAGATATCAGCGGCACGCTGATCATCGACCAGCCGGAGTCCGCCGAGCAGGCGGTCTGTGGCGCGGCGCTGGTCAAGGACGAAGCCCGCATCACGCTGGAGCAGGTGCCCGACCGGCCGGGGGTGAGTTTTGGCATCTTTTCGAAGATTGCGGCGCGGCGGATCGCGGTGGACATGATCGTGCAGAACGTAGGCGCAATGGGCCGGGCGAATATCTCGTTTACCGTTCCCAAAGACGAATTGTCAAATGCCTTGGAAGCGGCCGGGGCGGCGGCCGATGAACTGGCGGCCGGCGGGGTATCGCACGACGAGGAAGTCTCGAAGGTGTCGGTCGTCGGCCTGGGGATGGCGCGGCAGACCGGCGTGGCCCGGAAGATGTTTCGCTCGCTGGCGGACGCAGGGGTGAACATCCTGGCCATCACTACCAGCGAGATCAAAATCTCCGTGCTCATCGCGCGCAGCCAGGCCCAGATGGCGCTGCGGGTGGTTCATCGGGCGTTCGAACTCGAGCGGGATCCGAACGGGGAGTCGGTTCACGACGACGAACCACCGCGGGGTAACGGCTCGACGGCGCTTGAGATCGTGCGCCGGCTGCAAGGGATGGAAGACCTGACGATCGACGAGATCACGCTCGACGAATCGCAAGGCCGGATTACGATTTTGGGGGTGCCCAATCGCCCGGGTCTGGCCGCGCAGGTATTCGACGAAATCGCGGAGGCCGACATTTTCGTCGACATGATCGTGCAAAGCTTCGGCCCGGAGACGACCGCCAATATCAGCTTTACGGTCCCGCAAACGGACGTTCCGCGTTGTTTGGAGGTCGCACAGCGGCTGTGCAAACATTTCGGGTGCAGCGGCGTGACCCACGCGGCACGGGTGGCCAAGCTATCGGTGCTGGGCATTGGCATTCGCACCAACACCAGCGTCGCCATTCGGATGTTTCAATCCCTGGCCGAGGCGAACATCAACGTGGACATGATGAGCACCAGCGAAGTGCGGCTAAACGTGGTGGTGGACGGACAGCAGGGGCAACAGGCTTTGGCCGTTTTGCAAGCCGCCTTCGCAGGAGCGCGATAAGACCCAACCGCATCGTTCCCGACCGCGCCGCGAGCGATGGAGAGGGCCTGTTTGAAGGTCCAGCGCCGTGGATTTCGCGCCAACGAGTCATTCCGCATGCCGAGCAAATTCGCCAGAAACCGATTGGAAGCGTTCAGCGACGGCGTCTTGGCGATCATCATCACGATCATGGTCCTGGAGCTGAAAGCTCCCCGAGGGGGGGCGGATCTGGCGGAGCTGCGGCCTTTGGCGCCGGTCTTTTTGAGCTACGTCTTGAGCTTTGTGTACGTCGGCATCTATTGGAATAATCATCACCACTTGATGCACTCGGTGGAGCGGGTGACCGGAAGTATCTTGTGGGCGAATCTGCACCTGTTGTTCTGGTTGTCGCTGGTTCCGTTCGTGACGGCTTGGACAGGGGCGAATGATTTCGCACCCGTGCCCACGGCAATGTACGGCGTGGTGTTGCTGGCAAGCGCGGTGGCGTATTTCGTCCTGCAGGCCGCGATTGTGCGCGTTCACGGCCAGGAGTCGGTGCTTGCGCGCGCGATCGGTCGCGATTTCAAGGGGCGGCTGTCGTTGGTGATGTATGTGACGGCGATCGGGTTGGCCACGGTCAACGTGTGGGCGGCGAACGCGCTATATGTGGGCGTGGCGCTTGTGTGGCTGGTTCCCGATCGGCGGATCGAACGCGCGATTGCGCAAGAATCGCTCGATGCGGAACGGAAGGCTGGCCGCGAATCGCAACCGGCCGGAATCAAGACCCCAACAGCCGGAAGGGCCACCTCAGGCGGGGAGAGCTAGCCCCAGTTTATTCGCGAGCGCGGCGAGTTCGCGCCAGTTGCCCTCGTCGAGTGGAATTCCTTCTTCCTGGCGCTTGTGCAGGGTGCGACGTTCCGGGTCGCCGGGAAGCAGGATTTCGTCGCAGCCTTCCACTCGCGGGCAATCGCGGACAAACCGCAGCACGGTCTCGACTTCGGTCGCGTAATGCGCGGGGCCGGCGATGGCGGCCGGGTCGATCAACTGCAGAAAAACGCAGTTGCCGTTTTGGTTGATAGGAGTTTCGCGAATGCAGACGCCGCCGGAGAGAGCGCCAGCGAAAATCTCCACCATCAGTCCCAGGGCGAATCCTTTGTAGGGTTGGTCGCCCCCCAACGGCCGGATGGTGCCGGGAGGGCTGCCGTACAGCACGTTGGGATCGTTGCTGGGTCTGCCTTCGCAGTCCAAGAGCCAACCGTCGGGGCATGTTTCCCCTGCAATCTTCTTCACCCGCACCTTGCCCTCGGCCGTGGCGCTGGTGCCAAAGTCCAAGATCAGCGGCCCTTCTGGCGCAGGCGCACCCATCGCAATGGGATTGGTTCCCAACCGCGGGGCCTTGCCGCCGGGGGGGGCGACCCGCCGGGCATGTCCGTGGGTGTTGACCATCATGATCGAAACCAGGCCCGCTTCGGCGGCCAATTCGCAGTATTCGCCCAGCCGGCCCACGTGCCCCGAACGAACAAGCGTTCCGGTCGCGGCGCC
>JALHPA010000634.1 GCA_022842745.1 Pirellulales bacterium | reverse complement strand
CCTGGGAGCGATTGTCGACAATCCTCGGTCCGAATTGATCGGCTACGAAGGAGAGGCCGAAAGCGTGATCTGGTCGGGAATGGCCCTCGATCCCGCTAACCCGCCCCGTTAATCCTGGTTCCTACGTATTCACCTGTAACGCGGGCAAATCGCTCGCTCCATTTGCTGGCAGGGTCCCTTCGTTCTTCCAGCCCCGGCTGAACCATGCACCGTGATCCACCGCCGGCCGGCTTGTTGGGGTGGTCGGCGGTCGACATCGCCCACGAAATTGCCCGCGGGCACGTTTCGGCCGCGGAGGTGCTGGAAGCGCACGTGCAGCGGATCGAAGAGGTCAATCCGCCGCTCAATGCGGTGGTCGTGCGCCGTTACGATCAGGCCCGCGCCGACGCGGAAGCGATCGACGCAGCGCGCCGCCGCGGCGAGCCGCTTGGACCGCTGGCCGGAGTGCCGATGACGGTTAAGGAGTGTTTCGACGTGGCCGGGCTGCCCTCGACGATGGGCCTGCGGCGCCTGGCGAGTCGAACGGCCGCCGCGGACGGGGTTCTCGTCCGCCGCTTGCGCCGCGCCGGGGCGATCATCGTCGGCAAGACGAACGTGCCGCAACTGATGTTGTTGCACGAAACCGACAATCCGCTGTACGGCCGCACCAACAACCCCTGGGATCTCGATCGCGGTCCCGGAGGGAGCAGCGGCGGAGAAGCGGCGATCATTGCCGCCGGCGGCGTGCCGTTGGGACTCGGATCGGACCTCGGAGGGAGCATCCGCCAACCGGCGCACTCCTGCGGCATCCACGGCATCAAACCGACGAGTGGGCGATTGAGCATCTTGGGATCGGTGCGAAACTTGCACGGCATGGAGGCGCTGCGCTCGCAGGCGGGCCCGTTGGCGCGGCGGGTAGCCGATTTGGCGCTGGTGCTGCCGGTGCTGTTGGGGGAGTGGGACGGCGACCGCGAATGGCAAAATCCCCCGGTCCCGTGGCAGGATCCGGCGCAGGTCGATCTGCGCGGGCTGCGGATCGCCTATTGGAACGACGACGGTTTTTTTCGCCCCTCCCCCGCGATCCGCCGCGCCGTCGCGGAAGCGGCCGACGCCTTGAGGGAACAGGGCGCACATCTGCTGTCGATCGAACCGCCGCAAGTGCCGCGCGCCATGCAGCTTTATTTTGGCCTGATCAGCGCCGACGGGGGGGCCAACTTTCGCCGGCTGTTACAGGAAGACGCCCCCGACCCGCGAATCAGCCGGCTATTGCGTCTGGCAGGTCTGCCGCGGAAGTGGCGGCGGCCGGTGGCATGGGGTTTTCGCCGTCGCAATCGCCTCCGGCTGGCAGACATGGTGCTGGCCACGGGCGCTCTCTCGACCGACGAATACTGGCAGCTTGTGGACGAGCGGAATCGCTTTTCGCGGGATTTTCTTGATCGGCTTCGCGCGCAGCAGGTTGACGGCATATTATGCCCCCCCCATGCGCTCCCCGCCCTGACCCACGGCAGCACCGAGTACCTGGCCACCGCAGCCAGCTACTGCCTGATTCCTAACCTGTTGGACGTTCCGGCCGGCGTCGTCTCGATCACTCGCGTTCGGCCGGGCGAGGAGAGCGACCGGCCGGAGAGCCGCGACCCGGCCGACCGGGCCGCCAGCAAGGTCGAACGGAATAGCGCGGGATTGCCCGTGGGAGTGCAGGTCGCCGCGCTCCCGTGGCGAGAGGACGTGGCCTTGGCCCTTATGGCCGCACTAGAACGCTCGTTTTCCGCCCGTGCGGATTACCCCGTTCCCTGTCCCAGCGATCCGGCTGGAGACGGCAAGTCCGAATGCCTGGGGATGGCGTCGTAGTTGGCGGCGCGCCGCGTTTCGCTGCGAGTGCCCGCATTCTCAGGCGGTTCCTCGTACATCTCTTGACTCTGTAGTATGGTACGGAGTTAGAAATCTACTTAGGGGATCGAAGCCATGTTGCATTTGAAAATCGGCGAGATCGCGAGGCAGGCCGACGTGGGGGTGGAAACGATCCGTTACTACGAACGACAAGGGCTTCTGGCGCCCCCGCTCCGGCGTCCTTCGGGATACCGGCAGTACGACGATACCGTCGTGGCCCGGTTGTCGCTCATCCGCCGGCTGAAGGATCTCGGATTCACCCTGGCGGAAATTAAGGAACTGCTCGGGCTGTGGTTCGATACCACGACCCGCTGCCTCCACGTCCGCCAGCGGGCGGAGCACAAATTGGCCGACATTCAAACCAAAATTGCCTCGCTCCGCCAAAAGTCCCGATCGCTACAGCGCATCATTCGCCAGTGCGAGCGCCGCGACTCGTTGGCCGACTGTCCGCTGTGGACGGGACCAGACGAGAATGTCCGGCCCGGTCCAGCCCGCGCCCCCACCTCCAAACACGCGAGAGAACGATGAAGCGATTGTGGCTCGGATTTGTTGCCGTCATGGTGGTTTCGTTCGCTGTGCTCGGCTGGATCGGAACGCGCATCTACCAGGAAATGCCCCCCATCCCCGATCAGGTGGTCACCACCAGCGGCCAGGTCGTGATCGACAAGGGGGAAATTGCCGCCGGTCAGAATGTCTGGCAGTCCATGGGGGGCATGGAAGTCGGCTCGATCTGGGGGCACGGCAGTTATGTCGCCCCGGATTGGAGCGCCGACTGGCTGCACCGCGAGGCGGTGTTTATTCTCGACCGCTGGGCGCAGCGGGATTTCCAGCAGGTTTTCGACCGCCTCGGCCCGGAGCAACAAGCCCAATTGGTCGGGCGGCTTTCCGAGGCCCTGCGAAAGAATACCTACGATCCGGCCACGGGCCAGATTACGATTGACCCCGTGCGGGAAGATGCCTTCCGAGCCAACCTGGCGCACTACGCCAAAATATTCACCGCCGGCAATGCCGATTACGCGATCCCACCGCAAACGGTTCCCGATCCCGACCGCGTGCGCAAGCTTGCCGCGTTTTTCTTCTGGACCTCCTGGTCCGCAGTCACCAATCGCCCCGGCGATACGATTAGCTATACCAACAACTGGCCCCACGAGCCGTTGGTCAACAACCGGCCCAGCGGGGAAAACGTGGTCTGGACCGGCGTCAGCATCATTTTGCTTTTGGCAGGCATCTCCGGGTTCGTGTGGTGGCATGCCTCTCGCCGCGCCGAATCC
>JALHPA010000633.1 GCA_022842745.1 Pirellulales bacterium | reverse complement strand
CCGCCCCCGCGGCCGATCGTCCCGCCGCCCCAGCCCCGCCGGCGAACCCTCCTCCGGCTGCTGAAGCCGATCCCTTCGGCCCAGCTCCGACTCCTCCCGGCCCGGCGGCCCCCCCCCCAAACACCGCTGCCCCGCCAGCAAGCGCAGCTCCGGCCGCCGTAGCCCCTGCAGATCCATTCGGGGAAACTCCCGCCCCAGCGGCGCCGGCCGCCCCTGCTCCCGCGTCGCCACAGCCTCCGGCCGCTCCGTCGGCGACCCCCGCCGACGATAGCGATCCGTTCGGCGCTGCTACGCCGCCGGCTGCACCCCCGGGCACCCGCGCCGCGCCGGCAACCGCTGACGAACACGCGGCCCCCGCCGCCACGGCCGGCAGTGTCTCGGCCTCCAAGCCTGGCACAGCTTCCGGTTTGTTTCGAGCGCTTGGTCGCAGCGTTAGTGGCGCCGTCGGCGGCACATTGGACGGCGCGCGAGGCGTCCTGCCGCGCGGCTCGATCCCAGGGTTGGGCGCCGGCCGGGCAGGATCCGGCCAGCCCACGATTCGCCCCGCCCCAATCGGAATGCCAGAGAGCGGCGTACCTGCGGGCAATCCATTGGACGCACCGCCATCGGCCCCGGCCACCGCGCCCGATGCGACTGGCGACGACCCCTTTGGCGAGCCGGCAGGCGGCGCAGCCCCTGCGGGCGGCGCCATGCCCGCTGCTAGCGATGTTCCGCCCGGCCCTGCGGCGCCGGCCTCCTCGGACGATCCATTTGCGGATGAACCGCCGGCCGCAGGTACCGCTCCCGCCGCGCCGTCCGCGACTCCGGCTCCAGCCCCCTCGGCGCCTCCCGCCGACGATGATCCCTTCGGCAACTAAGTGCCCCGCTTTGCGCCCCGATCAATCGCGGGATTTCAGTTCATACCGTTTGACGAGCCATTGGCCCTGATGCTCGACTAAAACGACCTCCATTCGGAGCAAGTAGTTGAAGGCCAGCGAGCCTCGACTCCCCGCAATGCGGCCCAGAACGGCCGCACTTGCCGACGGCGGAATCGTCAGCGGATTGAAGGTGACCTGCAAATCGCCGATCTTGGCGTCGGTCATGTGGATCGATCGGGTCCGGCTCAGCACTTCTTGCCGCAGCGCGGTTTCCGACGGCAAGAGATAACTGGCGAGCCGCGGCGCGTCGTTGTTTTCGACCGCGTCCGCCGCTCCGTAGATCGTCGCTTCCACCTTCTCCAGATCGGTGACGACATACCGTTCCAGGGCCACCAGCCCGGCGATCAGTGCGATCCAGGCCACCGCCGCGTACAACAAAGCTCCCCGCCCGGTGCGAACCACCGCGGCCAGCAATAGCACCAGTCCGATGACGCCCCCCACGATGATTGGGGTCGGATCTTCTGTAAACCAATTCATCGGCGCACCGCCTGAATCCAGTGTGGTTCTCTACCTTGGTTGTACCTCAACGACCTCAACTCCTTCCCTCTCGGTCAGCGCGCGAAACGCCCCCATCAGCCGCCCGGTAATCGGCCCAGCCTGCCCCTCTCCGATCGTGCGCCCGTCGACCGATGTCACCGGCGCCAGCTCGCCCATCGTTCCCGAGCAGAACATCTCACTTGCGCGATACACCTCGGTCAGCGACAGGTCTTTCATCCGGTAGGGAATCTTCAGCTCCTCGCACAGCGCCTCGACGACGCCGCGGGTGATCCCCTCGGGACAGGCCACGTCGCGGCTCGTGAGCACCTGCCCCTGGTACGCGACGAACACATGGGTGGCATTCGTTTCGGCTACAAAGCCCCGCGTGTCCAGCATCAGGGCGTCGTCCGCCCCGGCCACGTTGGCTTCGATCTTGGCCAGAATCGACGGCAGCAGGTTGCAGTGGTGGATCTTGGGATCCAAGCAATCCGGCGGAGGCCGGCGAATGCTGGCGGTGATCAGCTTCAGGCCCGATTTGTCGTACACCGGCGGCTTGAATTCCGCCAGCACGATCAGCGTCGGCCCGGCCCGGTTGAGCCGCGGATCCATCCCCGAGGTAACCTTCACCCCGCGGGTCAGCGTCAGACGAATATGCACCTCGTCGCGCATCCCGTTGGCAGACAAGGTGCGGCCAATCTGCTCGAAGATCGCCTCGTGGCTCGGAATCGCGTCAAATGCCAACGCCAGCGCCGACGAGCGCAGCCGGTCCAGATGTTCGTACAAGCGAAATATCTTTCCGCGGTACAGCCGCAACCCCTCCCAAACGGCGTCTCCCCCCTGGACCGCCGAATCGAACGGACTGATCCCCGCCTCGTCGCGATGCACCAACCGGCCGTTGATGTTCACGATCAATTCGCGATTTCGATCGTCAAATTTTTGCAGCATGGCCACATCAGCTTACCAAAGCGAAAGAAATTCATCCACAAAATTCGCCTCCGCAATCGCTCCCCCAAAGCGCCCCCGTACCAGCCTCGGCAATCGGGCCGTACAAGCTTAAAAACCGCTTGCAGCCCCCCTGCCGACGCGCTACGATTCGCGTGCGGCGCGATCGTACGCGCCGCGATCGTCCTGGCCCGCACGTCGTCACGATGCCACCCAACTGGACCGCCGCGTATCAGCGGGCATTGGATTTTCTCTATTCGCGCATCAACTACGAGCGCGTCGTGGAGACTCCCTACTCCCGCCGCGAATACCGTTTGGCCCGCATGCGTGAGCTTCTCGCGCGGCTCGACCAGCCGCAGGATGCTCTCCGCATCGTCCATGTCGCAGGCACCAAGGGAAAAGGCTCGACCGCAGCCATGATCGCGGCCATCTTGTCCGCCGCCGGATACCGCGCGGGACTATTCAGCTCGCCCCACCTCAACCGGGTTGAAGAGCGGGTCTCGGTTTGTGGCGAAAATTGCACCGAGGAGCAATTCACGGCCCTCATCGAGCGCCTGCGCCCGGTCGTGGAATCGATGGATCGGGCCGCGGCGGCTCGCGAGGCGATCGGTCCCACCTATTTTGAAATCACGACGGCCGCCGCGCTGATTCACTTCGCCGCGAACAAACTCGACGCCGCCGTCCTCGAGGTCGGAATGGGGGGCCGGCTCGATTCGACCAACGTCTGTCTCCCTGTGGTCTCCGTCATTACCAGCATCAGTTTCGACCACATGAAACAGTTGGGGAACACGCTGGCCGCCAT
>JALHPA010000632.1 GCA_022842745.1 Pirellulales bacterium | reverse complement strand
CGCCACCAACAGCAGATCCTCGACCGTGAACTTCAGCCCCGAATCCCCCAGCAGGTTCCGCCGCGACACCAAATCTGGCAGCCCGATATCCGCCGCCCCCCCCCAGAACTGCCCCACGTTCATGAACACGAACGACACCCCAATCGCCGACACCAATGGCGCCAGCTTCGGCGCTCTTCGCAACGGCTTGTACACAATCCGGTCCACGCCAAAGTTCAAGACCGCGCAAAATACCGGTACCACCGCCAGCATCACCGCGATCCCCAGCCCCACCGCCGCCGGACTCGACTCCGCGTCCAGCCCCATCGCCAAGATCAGCGTCCACGCCAGAAACGCCCCCAGCATGAACAAATCGCCGTGCGCGAAGTTAATCAGCCCGATGATCCCGTACACCATCGTGTACCCCAGCGCGATCAACGCAAACAGCGACCCGCTGGTCAGCCCGTTCACGCAATGCTGGGCAAATTCCTGCCATCCAGCTCCCGAGTCGGCGGCCAATAGCAAAAACGGCATCGGCTCTAACGGGGCGATAGGCAACGGGGCGATAGCGACGGGCGTATGAAGAAAGTCAAACCCTAAGAACGACTACTTTGCGGCGCTCTTCCCTGCGTCGGGCACGTCCCCCTCCCCCATCTGTTCCACGAACGCGAACTTCCCATCTCGCACGGTGTTCACGCTAACCCGCCGCAGCGTCGTGTCCCCGTTCTCGTCGAACGACCATTTCCCCAGCGCCCCCTCAAAATCCTTGATCGACAAACACGCCTCCACAATCGCCGTCCGGTCCTTCTTCCCCGCCTTCCGCAACGCCTCCAGCGCCACCAGCCCGCATTCGTAGCCGTATATCGCATACGCCTCGGGATCGTTGCCGTACTTCTTGCGATACTCTTCGACAAACTTCTTCCCTCGCCCCGTCTGCTGGTCCGGCGGAAGCCCCCCAAACGTCAAGAAACACCGATCATTCAGATTAGCCGCCCCGGCCGCGTCAATAAATGCTTGCTCGTAGCATCCATCAGGAACCATCAGTTTGCAGGTCAATCCTGCCGCGGTCATATCCTTCGCCAACTGCCCCCCCTTCGTCTGCGTCGTCCCGCCAAAGTACAACAGATCCGGGTTCTTCCCCTTAACCTTCGTCATTAGCGACTTGAATTCCTGAGCTTTGGCGTCGATGCTGTCCTGTCCCAAAACCTCGATCCCCAGATCCTGGCACCGCTCCGCAAACAGCGTCGCAATCCCCTTGCCATATACCTCGTTGTCGTCCAGCACATACACCGACTTGATCCCATGTTTCTTTGCCCACTCCGCCCCCAACGGCGCCTGCAGGTCATCCGCGGGCACCACCCGGCAAAACGTGATTCTACCGGTCGGACGGAACTTCTCCGGTTCCCCTGCCTCGCCCATCCCCGGCTTGGTCAATCCCACCGCGGTATTCGCCGGGCTGACCATCAACAGCCCCGCCCGGTTCAAAATCGGCATTGCGGCCTTCGCCGCCCCGGAGTTGTACGTCCCGATATACACCATCACGTCCCGGTCCCGCGCCGCTTCATTCGCGTTCGCCAGCTCTCGCTCGTTGGTCCACTGTCCCGCCGCCGCCGTCGCGTCGTCCAGGTCCAAATACTCGATCGTAAAATCCCCCACCTTGGAGCCGACCTCGTCCAGCGCCATCTTGATCCCATTCACGATCGTATCCGTCTGCGCCTTCGCGCTCCCCGTCCGTGGCAGGCTGGAAACGATCTTGATCGTACTCCCAGAGCCGGAACGCTTCCCGTCTCCACAGCCGACCAACCCGGCCACGAACCCGGCCACTGCCAGACACCCCAAAATCACCGCGCCAGCGCGCCACTTCATAGCGTAACCTCGTATTTCAAAAAAACTTGCATCGCCCGCGTATTCTAAAACCGCCGCCCCACACCGTCAATTAAACCGCGTCGCTTGCCCCTCGCCCACTCGTCCGACGCGCTCCCCCTGCCCCGCTTTTCTAATCCCCTCCGCGGAATTGTTACACTTTCCCAAATCCGCGCGGCCCGATTCCGCTTCTCCGCGTGTCTATTCTCGGGAAGACCACTATGCACTCGCTCGCCCCATCAAACCCCAGTCACCTCCTGCACAAAGCCCGCGCCGGCGACGAAGCCGCCCTCGGCCAGCTCCTCGGTCTATATCGAGATTACCTCAAACTCCTCGCCCGCATGCAGATCAACCGCCGCCTCCAGCGCAAGCTAGACGCCTCCGACGCGGTCCAGGAAGCCTGCCTCCGGGCCGCCCGCTACTTCGGCCAGTTCCGTGGCCAGACCGAGCCGGAACTGCTCGCCTGGCTCCGCCAAATCCTCGCGGCCTGCCTCGCCAACATGGCCCGCCAGTTCCACGGCACCAAGCAACGGCAGATCGCCCTCGAGCAAGAACTCCACCAGGAACTCGACGACGCCTCCCACGCACTCGACAAACGCCTCATCCAACACACCACCCCCAGCGCCGCCCTGGCGCGCCGCGAACAAGGCGTCCTCCTCGCCAACGCCCTCGCTGCCCTCCCCCGAGACTATCGAGAAGCCGTCGTCCTCCGCCATCTCGAAGGGCTCTCCTTCCCAGAAATCGCCCTCCGCATGGACCGCTCCCTCGACAGCGTCAAAAAACTCTGGGCCCGGGCACTCGCCCGCCTCCGCGTCGCCTCCGACAGCCTCACCAGGGAGGCCGCCGATGAATAACCCCACGCTCGACCGCGCCAACGGCCACGTCCCGGCATCGAACCCTTCTGCCCCGCACGATCCGGCCTCAAACAGCCCAACCCCCAGTACCCGCTCGTCAGACGCCCCCGACGACCCCCGCGTCGTCCAAGCTCTCGAAGAATACCTCCGCCGCACCGAATCCGGCGAACGCCTCGACCCCGCCGCCTTCGCCGCCGCTTATCCCGACATCGCCCCCGCCCTCCACGACTGCCTCGCCGGACTGGCCTTCGTTCAAAACGCCGCCCCCAATATCGAGCGTTCCTCGGCAGGCATGACGCTCGCCTCGCCCCCCAACCCCTTTGCCGAAACCCTCCCGCAAAACACCCTCGGCGATTACCGCCTCCTCCGCGAAATCGGCCGCGGCGGCATGGGCGTCGTCTACGAAGCCGAACAAATCTCCCTCGGCCGCCGCGTCGCCCTGAAAAT
>JALHPA010000631.1 GCA_022842745.1 Pirellulales bacterium | reverse complement strand
CGTACATCGAACTGGCCGAATTGCATGCGCGGGAAGATCGCTACCAAGAGGCGGAGCGGATCTTGCGCGCGGGATTGGATGCCTCGGGGGGGGATTTGAAGATCCGGGAGCAGTTGGAAGACATGGGGCTAAGGCGCGCGCGGCAACAAGTGGCGATCGCCGAGCGGCGCGCGGAGGGGGACGGCAGCGAGCAGGCGATCGACCTGTATCGGCGAATGCTGGCGGAATTGAATCAGTTGGAAGTCGAGGTGTTTCGCAGCCGGGTGGAGCGGTATCCGCACGTGACGACGTGGAAGATCGAGCTGGGGATTCGGTTGAAGCGAGCGGGCAACTTCAACGAAGCGATCAAGGCTTTGCAGGAAGCGCGGAACGACCCGCGGCGGCTCGGCACGGTCTTGCTGGAACTGGGGGAGTGCTTCCAGCAAATCAAGCAGTATCGGCTGGCGATGAACAACTATCAGGGAGCGATCGAGGCGATTGCCGAGCGGGATTTGGAGCAGCGGAAGAAGGCCCTGTACCGAGCGGGGGTGCTGTCGATGGGGCTGGAGGACGTGGACGGCGCGGAAAAGTACCTGCAGGACCTGGCGGCGCTCGATTTTGGCTATCGGGACGTGGCGGAGCGGCTGGACAAGATCGCCCAAGTTCGCGATAAAGGGTGATTCGCGGCAGGCCAGGTCGCCTTCCGCACTTTATTAGGGAATTGGGACGATATGCCAAACACCAAAAGCGCCAAAAAACGGCACCGCCAGAGTTTGCAGCGGCGGGCGAAGAATCGCGCGGTGAAGTCGACACTGCGGACGCAGATCAAGAAGGTCCTCGCGGCGGTAACCGCCCAAGACACGGCGGCCAGCGACGCCGCGTTTCGGGAAGCGGCCAAGAAGCTGGACAGGGCGGCCTCGGCCAACGTCATTCACAAAAACCGGGCGGCACGGATCAAGTCGCGATTGTCGACTCGCGTAAAGGCGGCCAAGCAAAAGTAGGACGCGGACGGAATGGGCCGCCGGCGCGGGGGATGCCGCCGCGCTGGTTCAGCCGTTCCTTGCGGTAAGGCGAGCGGACCGGCGGATGGGGCGCGGCAGAGTGGGGCGCGGCTCTGGTTCTTTTCCTCGCTTCTGGAGATCCCGCGATGGCGACCGTCTCACCTGTTCCCGAGGGATACCACACGGTCACGCCGTATTTGATCGTGGCTGGGGCGGCGGAAGCGATCGAATTCTACAAGCGGGCTTTTGGGGCCACGGAGCTGATGCGGCTGACGCAGCCGGATGGAAAGATCGGGCATGCGGAGCTGCAAATTGGCGATTCGCGGGTGATGCTGGCCGACGAATTTCCCGAGATGGGGGCGAAAGGCCCCATCTCTTTCGGGGGAACGCCGATCACGCTCCATCTGTACGTACCCAACGTGGATGAGACCTACGCCCAAGCGGTCGCGGCTGGGGCCACGGCCACCCGGCCGGTGCGGGACCAGTTCTACGGCGACCGGTCCGGGGGCTTGCAGGATCCCTTCGGCCACTCGTGGTATCTGGCCACGCACGTGGAGGACGTGAGCGAGGCGGAGCTGCACCGCCGGTTCCAGGCGATGATGAATCCAGGCCAGGCGTAAACCCGCGGTAGGAACGGGCGCGCCGGCGAACGGCGGGACGCGCCGCGGTTCGCGGAGTCGAAGGGAAGGGACCTCAGGCGTCGCGCAGGCCGAGAATTTCTTGCAGGCGGGCCAGCGAGCGAGTCAGCATGACGCGGACCGCGCCGTCCGATTTGCCCAGCCGCTCGGCGATCTCCTTCGAGGGGAGACCATCGACATAGCGGAGGCGGAGCGCCTCGCGCTGTTCGGGCGGGAGCTGTTCCATGGCCGACAAGAGGCGAATCTGCTTCTGGTCGCGGGAGAACGCCTGGCTGGCGGTGGTCATGCTGGCGACCAGAAGGTCAACCAATCCCCGCTGGCTGCTATCGGCGCTGGCATGGATGGGAATTTCTCGGCCGGCATCCCGTTTCTGGCTGGCGACAAACTTGCGGTGGGCGTCGATAATGCGCCGTTCGGCCACCTGGCAAAGCCAGGAAAAGACCTCGCGGTCTCCCAGTTCGATCGTGGGGAGGCTGCGGATCGCCTCGGCCGAGGTCTCCTGCAAGAGATCCTCCGGCTCGACCTTGCGGCGAAGCATGGCCCCCAGGCGGCGTTCGATGAAGGCGAGCAACTGCGGCCGGCGGGCCGTGAGGTACTCCGCTAGCGCGCGATCGTCGCGGGCGCGGATCCTGTCGATGAGAGGGTCTTCTTCCGCGGACATGGGCGCACCGCGCAAGGATGGGCAGTTCGATTCCGACGACTCATCGTAGCGGCCGGGGAAGCGCCTCGGAAGCGCGAATGGGGAAAACCGCTCAGGAATCGCAGAGCAGTTTGACCAGATCGAGGCTGCTGATGATGCCGACGGGCCGGTCGGCGTCGACGACGAGAATCCGATGGATGCGATTGCTGATCAAGAGGGCGGCAACCTGGGAGATAGGGGTGCCTCGATCACAGGTGACGACCTGGGAGCGCATGACGTCGCGGACGCGGAGGGACTGGTAGCGCTGCGACAAGCTGGCGATGCGTTCCGGCTCGTCGTGGGCGAAGCCGTCGGCCTGGGTTTCATCCCAGTGCATCTCATCGCGGATTTGGCCATCCAGCGCTTCGGCCAAAACTCGGGCCCGGGCCAGATCGCTGCCGCTGACGACGCCGACGAGTCGCGTTCCTTCGATAACCGGCATGCCGGTGATGCGATGGTCGACGAGCAGCCGCTCGGCTTCGTCGAGCTTTTGGTCAGGGCGGGCAAAGACGAGCGAGCGCCGCATCACATCAGCGGCCGTGAGAGCGGCAATGGTAGTCATGGGGTGGGGGGTTGAAGGTCGGCGCCGGTCAATCCGGAGAATGGGGTGGATGTTGGTACCGGAATTCGCGCGGAGGATCAAGAGGGCTTCGCGGGGCAGCGGGGGTGTTCTGTGATGCTGCCAGATCACTCCCCGCAATCCCTTCGTTGTGCCAATTGTACGGCGCTTCATAGGGCGCTTATATCACAGAGTGATTGTGGGCGTTTGCGGGAGCGAAGGCAACTCTCGACCCGGCAGAGTTTTCGCCGCGCGAAATTGTAAGGCCGATGGCGGTCGGGACTGCGGCCTGGT
>JALHPA010000630.1 GCA_022842745.1 Pirellulales bacterium | reverse complement strand
ATGCGCAGGCGGCAATCCTGTGGCTGGGGCAGATCAAAGTGGACATGGCGGAGCAGGCGCCGAAGGGAGAGCCGCGCGATACACAATCGGCCACCCGGCTGCTCGAGCAACTGACCAAGTCCGTGTGGAAACAGTCGGCCACTTATAGCCTGGGCCGAATGTACGAAGAGGTGGCGGCGAACGAGCGGGCTGGAGGCCGCACGACCGAGGCGGACGCGGCGCTGGCGAAGGCGATCGCGCTGTACCGCCAGGACGACTCTCCCCAACGGCACGGCAATCTGCTGCGTGCCAAGGCGTTGTCGGCCGCGATGACGGCGACGACTGTTAGCGAGTGATGGACGGGGCAGGCAATCACAAAGAGCGCAATTTCTTGGAAAGGCCCGAATTGGGGCTACTCTTGGAGCGACGTTCGGCCGATCGATGCGCCGGAGGGTCGGTCCTGGGATAGTCGGGTATTTCCGCGGCTGGACAGGGGGGGACCCTGGCGCTACTATGCAGCGCTTGACGGACGGGATTTGAAACGGGTTTTTGATGGCGAGGATCAGGGGATGCAGATTGACATTTTGGCGCTGATTTCGCGCGTGCTGCACATATTGGCGGCGATTACGGCCGTGGGCGGGGCGGTATTTATGCGGTTCGCGTGGCTGCCGTCCAGTTCTGCGCTGGGCGAGGGAGAGCGGAAGGAGCTCCAGGATCAATTGCGACCGCGATGGTCTTTGTTGTTGCAGGCGGCGATCTTGTTTTTGATTTTGAGCGGGACGTACAACTTTGTGGCGATTTTGATGGCGGCGCGGACGCCGGGCTGGGAGAGTTGGCGGGCGAATATTGGCGGACTGTACCACGGGCTGTTCGGTGTGAAGCTGCTACTGGCGATCGCGATTTTCGCGTTGGCGAGCATTTTGGCCGGGCGCAGCGCCGGCACGGAGAAGTTTCGAGCGAATGCCAAATTCTGGCTGAACGTGAATCTGGCATTGGCGCTGGCGGTGGTGATCGTGTCGGCGGTGATGCGCCAGACGCACATGGGGCCGACTTTGCCGGCCGCGACGGCGGCGCCGACGGCGGGAGGGGATGGGAAGTAGGAGCGTGGCCAATAACCATGCGGCGCGACGAAGCGGGTCGCAACGGAGGATCGTAATTCGCGGGGCGAATCTTACGGCAGATTGACACCGGGGGGGCAGCGGCGGTATCAATGCGAATGAACGCGGCGGCCGGAGTGCGATGCGCCGCGACAAGCTGCGCGGCGGCGGGAGCGCCGCGCAGGCGGATCGTTTCGAACAGCCAACCGGTCCAGCGGGACCGCCCCAAGAGCGAAGGAACCGGCGATGATTTTTGGCAAGCTGTGGAACGCGCTGAAGGCCCAGATGAACAAGGTGGCCAACTTTTTTTGGACCGCCGATCCGATCGCCCAGATGCAGTACGAGTACGACCAGGCGGTCGCGCAACTGAAGGACGGCCGGGAAGGGCTGGAGCAGTACCGGGCGCTGGTGGAGCGGGTCGGCCGGCAGGTGGCGACGGAAAAGCAGAAGGTCGCCCACCTGGAGGCGAAAATCAAGGCGTTTTTAGGGGCCGGAGACCGGGACGGGGCGGCCAAGTACGCGCTCGAGCTGCAGCGGGCCAAGGGGGACCTGACTGAAAACGAGGGGCAGCTCAAAATGCACGAGGAGGCTTACAACAACAACGTCACCAAGATCAAGCACGCCACGCACAAGCTCTCCGAGGTCCGAAACAAAATCAGCAAGTACGACGCGGAATTAAAAATGAGCCGGGCCGAGGCGGAAATGGCCAAACTGGCGACGAGCTTTAATTTCGACGTGACCACGGATTTCGGCCAGATCGAGACGGTGATTCAGGACAAGATCGGGCTGAACCGAGCCAAGGCTCGGGTCGCGGCCGACCTGTCCGGCGAGGGATTGGTTGACATCCAGCGGGAACAGGCGGTGGAAAAATCGATGGCCGATCAGGCGCTGCGCGAGTTTGAAGTACAAATGGGCCTGGTGACTCCAGAAACCGCCAACGTCCAGGAAGCGACCAAGGAACTGGGGCCCGCGACGAAGACCATGCAGGCGGACGGCTAGCGCGCCTGTGTCCCGATTTAGCAGAGCGACCCGCGAGTCCCACCTTGTTGCACGCCGATTCATCCGCCGTCTCGACCGCCGCGCGCGAGCCGCTGCCGCCGTGGTATCCCAGTTGGGCGAGGGAATTGGCCGATCTGTATTTCTCGGGGACAACATGCACGTTCGTGCTGCACGGGAATGTGCATGACCTGATTCGCTGCCCGGACGGAGACAAGGCGCGGTATTGCAGTTTGACGGAGTTTTTGTCGAACCAACTGTTCGGCAAGTGGGACCTGCTGCTGGGTTACGACCTGAGCAAGGGATTGCGTCCCCTGGCCGGCGGCGACAGCAAGCGGTTGCAGGGGATGATGCAGTACCTGACGGCGCGGTGGGGAGAGCCATTGACGTGGCCGCGCGAGCCAGACAAGGTGCTATTGGGACTAGATGCGTTCATCGAGCGGATGCTGGTCGAGGAGACGGGGAACCGCCGCAGCCTGGGGATCGTGTTCGATTATGCGCAGTACCTGGTTTCGGCGGGGGATCTGGACAGTTTGGCGCGGGGAAATGCGGCGCGGCTGGTGCGGTTCTTGTCGTGGGCGCAAAATCCGCTGATCAAGCGGGTGAATATGGCATTTTGCCTGATCACCGATCGGCTGGCGGAGATGAACGACCGGCTGGTGCAGAATCCGCACGTGGCTTCGCTGGAAGTGCGGCTGCCGGACCGGGCGGCGCGCACGCAATTCATAGAATACGCGACCGCTGGGCAGGAATTGAGCGCGCTTGCGGACTTTTCGGCCGAACAACTGGCGGAGCAGGCGAACGGGCTGACGCTGACGAATCTGGACGTGGTGCTGGCGCAGGCGGCGCGATCGGGGCGGCGGCTCGACGCGGAGCGGTTCCGGGCGCTGAAGAAGACGATGATCGAGCGGCAATGCCAGGGTCTGGTGGAGTTTATCGAGCCGGAACACACGCTGGATTTAGTGATCGGCCACGACGACGCCTTGAAACGGCTGAAGGAAGACGCGGCGGCGATCCAGCAGGGCCAGGCGGATACCGCGCCGATGGGGTACTTGATTTGCGGTCCGGTGGGGACCGGGA
>JALHPA010000629.1 GCA_022842745.1 Pirellulales bacterium | reverse complement strand
TTGGCTTGCTCGCGGTAGTAGTCCCACGCTCCGGCCGACCGGAGGACCGAGGTTCCCGCCACCCCTTTCCATCCCCGGTCTTCGATCTCGAAACCGAGGCGGAGCAGCGGTTCCACCTCGCTCCGCGACGTCGGCCGGTACATGGCCAGCGCCGCCCCCCCCAGTTCCTCCCCGCGCTTGAGCATCTTTCGCATCTGGCGGCGGAAATTGCCCGACCACCTAGCCTGGTAGGCGGCCCAATCGCGGCCAATTTCGACCGTGCCAATTCGATACCGCTCGTGGCATTCGGCGCGTTGCCCTCGTCGCGCAATCGCGGCCGCGAATTGCCGCCACGGCCCGTGTTCCAGCGGCACGCCATCCAACCACAACAGCGGCCGACGGGTCGCGCGCACTCCGTCCAACAACACGTCCAGCGCCTCGTCCGTATCGGTCAGCGGATCGAGCAACAGATCGCCGGCGGCGCACCAGTCGTTCCACGGCAGACGGACGACGCTCAGCAACCGCTTTGTCCGACCGACGACCAAGGGGAGCGCCGCCACCAACTGCCCTTCGTGTTCGACCGCCAGGCCGAAAAGCCTGGCGGGAGCAAACGTCCGCACCCAGTGGGCGACGCACCTCGCTCTCGCGGTCGGCGGCGGAGCGGCGGAACGGCCCCACAGGTCGTCCCAGCGGCCAGCATCGGCCGCCAGTGCCGCAGCCTCCTGGTACAAACGCAATCGATAGCCGGACATGTTCCCCCCTTGCCGTACGAACGGGAGGGTCAAGCCGATTGCCCCTCCCGTTCAAGCATGGCATAGGGTTCTTGCCCGCGCTGCTGGCCAGGCGGCTTCTCCCTCCCGCGGAAGGCTACCGTTCGGCCGGATGCGCCGGAATCAACGATTGGCCCGTGGCCAATTGCGGTTTCAGGCGGCCCTCGGCATAAATCTCGCTTACCGCGGTCTTTTCCGCGACCGCCGCCGCGGCCTGCGCGAACGCACCGCGGGTTAGCTCGGAGCAGCGTGTCAACTTGCCGGCCAGCCGCGCTACGCCCCGCTCATTGACTTCGGCCGTGCGCGAGACCTTGCTGATAAACGTGGCGGTCTCGGCAAAATTGTGGTCGGCGGCCTTGCCGACGATCGGCTGGAAGGTCCGGGCCAGGATTTCCACTCCCAGGTTATCGACCGCCAGGAACGTATCCAGTTGACTCGTCACCACCTGGCGTCCGTTCCCGTCCCGGCGGTAGGCGGTTCGCAACAGCATCAGGCACCGCCCCCGCACCGTGCGCGCGTACAGCGGTCCATCATACGTCCCTTCCGAATAGATCACGTGCAGCTCCGGCGTGGAATACAAATACTCCATGTGCCCCTTGGTCCCCTCGCCGTCGGCGACCGAGAACCGATCGTCTTCCACGCGGTCCAGCGTCATCCGGCTGATCCCCAGCAACTGCCACATGTTGACCACCACGTCCGGATGACGCAGCAGAAACAAGTACAGGTCGGAATCGCAGTCGATCGTCTGCGTCGGCAAGCGGCGGAAAAGGCTCGCCTGCTCGATCGCGCGCTGCGCTTTTTGGCGCGCTTCCTTGGGCAGGCGATCGAACGGAATCGCCCGAATGGCCTCGTCGCGCGCCGCGCGGCTTGTGTTGGCCTTCGAACCATCGCTGGCCCAGGCGCCGCCGGCGCACAGCGCGATGAACCCAAAAGTCAGCACTTGCGCGATCCGGCTGTGGCGAGCGGCGCCGCGTTCGCGCGCAGCGGCCCACCGCGGAATGTGTCTCTGTTCCATTCTCCCCCCCAGTTTGCCGCTGGCGACTTTGCCGTTTGCGGCAGCCCTACGGATAGTTCGGCTTTTCCACCGAGCCGCCACAACGATTTTTTTCCGTTTGAGCCGTTGAGCCGTGCCTGGTCCGTCGCTCGGCCCAACTGCTCTTGTGGCAACGGGAACGGCGGCCGACAATTCCCGCCCATTCACACCCCCTTGGTCTTGGGAGCGTCGTCCCTCCCATGCAAATCGATCCGAAACCTGCAAATCCGCTCTCCGCCGCGTCCGGCGTGCTAGCAAAGGTGGTTCTTTCCACGCTCTTGGTGATCGGGCTGGCGATCCTTGCCTGGCAGCGGATCGCCCCCCGGCTGCCAGCCACCCCCCCGGCCAACGAAGATTGGTCGCAATTGGCCGATTTGGAATTGGCTACCCGGCTGCAACGGATGGCCAGCCAACCCGACGGCCTAACGCGAGTAATCCGCCTCTTGAGCTCGGCCGACCCCAGGGTCGGCGCGGCGGCCGACACGGCCCTGCAACGCTACCTGGCGCGCGTCCTGATGCTCCCGGCGAAAGCCTCCCTGCCCAAAACCGACTCACTCGCCGCCTTGCTAGCAAGCAGCGCAGCCGAGCTTTCTCCCGCCGGCCAGCGGAGCGCCCGCCGCCTTGCCGAACAGCTCCTTTGTGCCGCCGGTTTGACTGGGAACCGGGCCGCCTTGTGGTTGCATTGCCAAGAAATCTTGGACGCGACGACGCCATCGCGACGGCAACTTCAGGCAGCAAGCGCCCCTCCGGACACTGACCCCTCGGCGCCGGACCTTGTCGGCCAAAAACCGGACGCGGAACATACTCCGCCCCGTTGAACTCCTGGGGGACGACGGCCATCGCGTGGCCCCTCGGTTTGACCCCGTCGCCTTGGACGGTCCATTCCTTCCCCCCTGGCCGCGTCCTCCTTCCCTGGAAATCTAGCTTCCAGCGCGTAAGATCGGTCCAACCGACCGTCCCATTCCCAAAGTCCCAGCCCGTACCCCATAAATCCATGTCGCGCTTCGACGAACTTTGTGCCGGCTATCGCGAAGTCTCGCGCCGTTACCACGACTACCGCGCCGGCTGTTTTTCCCTGGTCGACGAGCTCCTCCGCGGCTTCCGCGAGTACCTCGACGCCCCCGAGGATGTCGTTTCGCTGTTTGCCAAGCACGGTCACCTTGCAGGGCGCAAAGTGGATGGCCCGATTACTGCCCTCGAGCTCCGCGACGACACCTTCTTCCACTTTGGCCTGGTCCTGGATCTGTATGACGAAGCGGACTATTTCCCTCACCATCACGTAGCCTTCGATCTGCGTCTGAAACGAGTGCAGGACCGCTTTCTCTTGCACGTGGATGATGGCCCGGCGATCGAGGTTCCCGTCGAGGACTCCG
>JALHPA010000628.1 GCA_022842745.1 Pirellulales bacterium | reverse complement strand
CCCCCACCGTCCGCCAGGCCGTCGGCGCCACCCTCCGCAACAGTGGTTACTCCCAGATCGAAACCTTCGAGAACGGCGCCCAGGCATGGCAGCGCCTCGAAGCCGCCAGTCAGTCGCTCGCTCCCGGCGAAACCGTCTGCGATCTCGTCATCAGCGACGTCGAAATGCCCCAGATCGATGGCTTCCACCTCACCAAACGCATCAAGCAGCATCCAGAGCTGAAGCGCATCCCCGTCCTTCTCTATTCCTCGATCGTCACCCCCGACAACCTCAAAAAGGGCAAAGCAGTTGGCGCCGATGCCCAGGTCTCCAAGCCCGAACTGCGCAAGGTCGTGGAAATGGCCGACGCCCTCATTTGCCAATCCCAAGGCCAGCCGCCGTCGCTCCCGGCCGCCCCGCCTCCAGTTGCCCCCCCTCCGGCCGCCCCCGCCGCTCTCACCGCCCAGACTCCGCCCGCCCCCCCTGCGCCCTCCGCTCCGCCCACTACCGCCTCTGCCCGCCAGCCAGCCCCCCCCTTGCCGACCGCGGCGCAATCCAGTTCACTCCCCGTCAACGCGCCGTTCGATCGGCGGCTGTGGGCCACCTTCCATGCCGAGCTGTTTTCGCTCGCAACCGTCCTGCAAGAAGTCTGCGCCGCCGCCGCCCAGCGGCCGATCGATGGCGAATCGCTCAACCGCGCCCTCCGCACCCTCCACACGATCAAAAGCGCCGCCATGGTCGTGCCGGTCGATGCCGTCACCCACGCCACCCACGCCATTGAAAGCGCCCTCGAGCCGGTCCGCAAAGACCCCTCCCTCTGGCCCGCCGCTACCCTCGATCGCTACCTCGAGTGGCTGCAAGAACTGCTGCACAGCGCCCAACCCGAGCGCGTTCTCGCCCGCTCCCCCGCCATCGACAGCGATTGCCTGGCCGCCACCGTCGCTTAATCGCACCCGCCGATTGCCCGTTCGCAGCAGCCCCGCGATAATGCCAGAGGTTTCCCCTCGCACCTCCGTCCAATCGCCGCCATGCCCGCCTTTTCCCCCCTCGAACTCACCGCCAAAAAGTGCGTCCCCTGCGAAGGGGGCGTCCCCAAATACTCCCTGGCCGAAGCCCAGGCACAGCTTGCCCCCCTCTCCGGCTGGACCCTGGTCCACAACGGCGAACGCATCCGCAAGCAATGGGTCGTGAAAAACTTCCTCGCCGCAATGGCCTTCTTCAACGACGTCGCCCGCATCGCCGAGGAAGAACAACACCACCCCGATCTGCATCTGGAAGGCTACCGCAACGTGGCAATCGAAATCTGGACCCACGCCATCGGCGGCTTGAGCGAAAACGATTTCATCCTCGCCGCCAAGATCGACCGCCTGCCCATCAAAATCCGCGCCTGACCGCTCGCACCCGCTCGCACCCGCTCACACCCGCTCGCACCCGCTCACACCCGCTCGATCCAAGCCCGGTCCCGGTACTTGTTCGACGCCAACGCCTCCGTACGCTCCCGCGGCCAGGCATGTCCCTCCTCCATCGCGCCGAACTGCCGCGACACCGCCTCCCGCAGCCGCTCGCCGCCGATCGACAGGTTCATTACAAACTCCGCGTGTCCGCGATTCTCCCGATACGTTGGCTGGCGCGGCGGCGCCGCTAAATACCTCTCGATCGACGCCAATTCGAACCGGTATAACAACGTCCCGTGATAGAGCAGATGCGACCGCTTGACCCGCAAGCTATTGCCGGAAAACTTTCGCCCCCCAACGGCCAAATCGCTCGTCCCCGCCCGCACCACCCCCGGAACCAGCCCCCCCAACGCCGCTGCCAGATTGCCCAGCACCCATGCATGCGCAACGTCGATCGACGCTAGTTCCCTGCGTCGCTCCAAACTCAGCACCAGCGAATACATCAAGCATCCTGGCCCGGTCACAATCGCCGCCCCTCCGCTCGGCCGCCGTAAAATTGGCGTCCCGTCCCGCTCACAAGCATCCAACCGCGCCTCGCGCGCGTACTGCGACGACGATCCCAGCACCACAAACGTCCGCGACGATTCCCAGAGTCGCAACACCTCGCTCGACGTCGAACTCTCCTCCGCCTCTAGCAGCAAGGCCTCATCCAGCGCCAAGTTTTCCGCCGGATCGTCGAGCGTGAGATCGAGAAATCGCATACAAAGCGCCACGACTGCCATTCGCCGCGGCCCCAGCGCAGCGCCGGTTCAAGCAGCTTGATACGCCCCGATCCTCCGGCCTGCCCCGCCAGCCGTCAATCCACCCCGTTTGGCCGAAGTTCCCGGCATATTCGCTCCGCTTCCACCACAGGCATCGCTCGGGCCAGCTCGCGCGGGCGTTGCCGGAACCACGACACCACCAGCATCAATACCTCCAAATCCTCCGACCACTGCGGCGGCGGAACTTCGCGGTCGGGGGCGTACAGCCGCTGCAAGCGCGACTGCCAGTTGCGGGCGGATCGCTCGTCGACAGGGGCGCGAGCCCCCGCCACCACCTGCCCTTGCCGCAGGGCAATCCAATACCGCCGACCCCGATTGCTCGACACGGAGTACACGAACGAGAATTCCCCCCGCGCCGAACGCAGCCGTTGCAGCCGATCGGCCAGCCAATCCAGCGTGCTCCAAACGTCCCGGTACAGTGCCGCCTTCTCAAACAGCCGCGCCGCGGACGCCGATGCCATCCCGCTCTGCAACCGCTCCAGCAACTTCAAATTCTCCCCCTCCAAGAACGCCTGCGCCGCGGCCAATTGCTCGTCGTATTCCGAAACCGTGCATCCCGCCGCGCACGGCGCAAGGCAAGACCCCAGGTCCAATCGCGGGCATCGCGCGCTGCGCGCGTCATCGAACAGCGTGCGCTGGTCGGAAAACACCATCGGCACGCGGTCCGGGCAATCCCGCAACCGGAACCAGGTATTAAGCTGCCGCGCCGCCTCCCCCAGCATTGCCCGCGAGCGCAAGGGTCCATAACAAGCCAACGCCCGAGCGTGCGGCGCATCGGAAAGGTACACGTACGGCGCAGGCGACCGCCCCAGGCACACAAACGTCTTGCTAAACCGCCCCGGCTGACCTTGGACATTGAACCGCGGCTGATGGCGGCGAATCAACTCCAGTTCGCGCAACAAGGCCGTGAATTCGTGCGGCCCCGGCTCCCAAACGATCCGTTCGGTCTGCTGGATAATCTGGCCGG
>JALHPA010000627.1 GCA_022842745.1 Pirellulales bacterium | reverse complement strand
CGCTGACATATTCCAGCACGCGAGAAGCTTGATTGCGCTCGAACAGGGCGACGGTTTTTGGATCCTGCTGGGCGGCAGTGGCCAGACGGTGGATCTCTGCCCAGTCCATTTTGCTTCCCTGCGTGGCCTGGACAATGGCGGCCGCGGCCTGCAACGCGGGAATGCGCAGGCCCGCTTTGTTTGCTGCTTCTTGCCAGCGCGCAAGTTGCGGATTGGTCGTCAACGATAAATCCGCGAACCGCAGCACGGAAGAGTCTTGGACACTCAAGCTGCGAATAGCCGCGACAGCCAGCACGTCTCCCGCGCCCTGCAGGCGCGATTTGGCTAACCAGACGGGCAGTGAGGGGGCGCTCAGGGCGGCTTCCACGAGTTTCGCAGCTTCTTGCTGATCGGAATCGGCCTCGCTCATGGCCAGTCGGCGGGCACGGACGAAATTTCCGTAGGCGGTCAAACCAGGATCCGTTTCCGCATCGCTCAGGGCCCGCTCCAGACGGCTGTCCCAGTCGCGGAATTTCTCGGCGGTCGGCGCGGTCGTCGTGATGATCTCGCATTCCAGTTGAATGAGCGAAGGGAGTGGACCGGAATTCGCAGCCAGCCGGCTGTCGGGTCCACCTTTGAGCGAGTCCAAGATCTTCTGAATAACAGCCGGATCATTGGGATCGGGATCGAGCAGCCAGGTATCGCGCAGATGGAGCGATTCGAAGGTGCGCTGCCAGGCTGCGAATTGCGGATGTTTGGTGAGATCGGGAGTGGGGTTGGCAATGAAATGGCGCAGCGGAATGGCCGCTGCCTTTGTCCATGCCGGATCGCCGCCGGCCTTGTCTAGCAACCGCTTAAACCACTTCGCGGCCTCGCCGGACTCAACGACCTGTTTGACGAAGTCCTTGAGGACGGCATCGGGCTCGGCATTGGGATCGACAAAACTCACTTCCAAACGGAGATCGGCGCGGTCCCGCATCGCCGACTGCTGTTCCATACCAGTCAGGTCACTGATCTTATACTCTTTATCGAGATAGACCTGCAAATCGTCGGCGGCCTGGCGAATGGGCTCAAACGAGGGGTTCGGCATTTCCGTGGTTGGTAAGAATCCGCGGAGCCGTTCGCACAACAGAACATAACCCTCACGTTGGGTGCAAAGCTGTTTGAGTGGAGCAAACTCGCGCGCGGACAAGCTCTCGGGAAACGATCTGGATTCAATCTTGAGCTGATCCGTGACCCGCACCAACTCCGCTGCTTCGTCGTCAGTGAACTTCAGGCTGGCCAGTTTGCTGGACGCAAATACTTCCGGCTTCAACGCATTAATCGACAGAGCTATTTCTGGATTGTTATAGGTATAAACGCCCTCGCTCATACGCCCGATGACTAATAACCGTAATAGATGCGCTCGATCCAGCAGTTCACTCTCTACCTTGGCTTGCTGATTGACGAACGCCGTCAGGGATTCCAAGTGACGATCGTGCTGCGGCCGATCGTCCCATAACCTCAAGTGCAAGGCTTCGATGGTGACTAAATGCCGAACGTTCTCGGCAATATTTGGATCCGCATCCAATTCGTCTTGTAGTTTCTTCAGTTCTTGGTGGGCCTGCTCCAGATTGCTGGGGGTTGGGTTCTTGCGCCAGTCAATAATCTTGTTTAGCGACTCTCGGATATTTAAGGGTGCGTCGTAGACCAGCACGGTCTTCCACAGCTCGCGCTCCCACTTATACAAGTGCTTCTCTGCGAGCGCCTCGTCGGGGCCAATGTCAGCAATCGCCGTTTCGCCGTCGGAAATAAATCGCAGGTAGTGTGTTTGCCATCTACGCTCGTCATCAGTCGACACGGAAGGGGAAGCAGACAGTTGCGCCACCAATGCCAAGACACCTTCCTTCTTTGTTTTGGAAAGTAGATAGTCCTTTTCGCCCGCTTGCGCCCGAGCCAAACCAAGCAGCGTGCGATCCCGCAGTTCGATTTCCTCTTTAGGAAGATGTCCTAGTTTCCCCTGCAGGTAGGTGAACTCCGGCAATGCTCCCGCAGGGGCCGTTGCCAGCAGTTGTTCAGCCGATTCCAGTCGATATCGATAGTCGGCCAAGTCAAAGCCGCCCTGAAAAACCCCGGGAAAGGCTCCTCTGAGCTGGGTGAGCAGATATTCGCGAATGTCCGGATGCGTCGCTGAGGCGGCTAGCAGCACCGTGATGATCGCTAAAATGGCAAGGACTGCCTGGGCCGTCGCGAACAGGCTGAACTTGGTCGCCTCCGCCTTGGCGAGTTGTTTCACGAACTCGCCGCAAGAGGGAAAGCGGTCCTCAGGCCGTTTCGCCAGCGCCTTCTTCAGCACGGCGCGGACGTTGCGATTGGGGACGAACTTCAAATGGTGATGACCGGTGTCTTTCGCCGCATAAACGGCCGTGGAAGTATTGCTAACAAACGGCCACCGACCCGTACGCAATTCGACATACGTTACGGCGAGTGAGTATTGATCGCTGGCGGGCGTCGGTTGATTCTTATTGATTGCCTCAGGAGCTGCATAAGGAAGTGTAAACGCATTGGTAGTAGCGCGAATATCGCCAAGTTCGCTGGCCAGGCCATAGTCGCAAACTTTCGCCACATCCCCCACGAGCATGATGTTCTGCGGCTTTACGTCGCGATGAACGATCTCGCAACGATGCAGATAATCCAGGCCGCGGGCTGCCTGTTCCATATAAGGGAGCACTTCGTCGGCGGGCAGCGGTGACAGATCGTCATCTTCATTGCCTTGCTGAGGTGCTTTACGATCAGCGACGGTATTGGAGCCCGCGGCGGTGTCGTCTTTGTTATCAACTTGCGTCGCCCCTTTGCGGGCGACTTTGGATTGGTTTTTGGAAGTGACTACCTGGGTATGTTCCTTCTGGCGATCGTGCAGGGTCTTATGACCCAATTCCATCGCCACTACCAACCAAATCGCCTGACTGTTTTCTTCCGCCGTCGTATCGGTATTACGCAATTGTTGAAACGTATCCCGAACACTGAAGTTTTCCTCGCCGCCGGAATCGTGACCGGGGATCATGGTGCCTTGAATGCCTGGCGTAAGCTTTTTGACCTGCGCCTGGGGACGGTCGCCCGAAACAATGGTGCCGGGACTGGTGGCGCTGCCCGCCTTGGGCATGGGCTGATGGGTATCGACCAGAATGTTATTCGGCGTCGAGA
>JALHPA010000626.1 GCA_022842745.1 Pirellulales bacterium | reverse complement strand
GGCCCCCCCCCGCCGCCCCCCCGCCCCCACGGCGGGTGGCGTCGGAGAGAATTCGACCCTTAGCTGGCCACGCCCGCACATTCGAACGCCGGGCTCAAGCCGTCCTCATGGCGCGTCAAATCAAGAGGTTGGACGGTCTCGGCCCGGCGCGTCGCCACCCGGCCGGCGAGAGGGCGATCCGGCGACGGGTGGAAGCTGCGTGAGGGTCCCGATCGACGAAACTCGACTGCGGGAGGGTCGGCCACATCCGCCGCGGTCGCCGCCGCCAGCGAGCCTGTGGACCGCTCGATCTTCGTCCGGCGTTTGGACTGCCCTGCCGCGCCGTTTTCCTTTCCCTCGGCGTCGGAGAGCGTCGGTAGTTCCGCCCGGGTCACTCGCATCTCGCGTGGGGCTTCGATCCCGATCCGCACCGCGTTCCCGCGGACCTTCAGAACGGTGATCACGATATCCTTGCCGATGCAAATTTGCTGCTGCTGCTTGCGGGTCAGAACCAACATGGCACACTCCTTTGTGATGGGGCTGGGCGGTAACGCCGGTTCCTATTTGCAGACCGCGTGCCCAAACCCTCTCCCGCCGGCCCGCCGTCGCGAACTGCTTCCCCGATAAGCAGTTACTGAAAGACAAAAAATCCTCTGCGGGCCTGTACACTAGCAACTACTGTACATACTTACAATGCCCGGACGCTAAGAATTACAATCCCTCGCGCGTGAAAGATCGCGGGGGAACGCCGTTTTGCTGTCCAGCGGCGAAAAAACCGGCAACCGTCGCCGCAAGGACCGTGATAGCACGCGGCGGCTTCCCTACCGCCCGTTGGTCCGCTTGGCCAGTTCGTCCCGCAGTTGCGCGGCCAGCTCGTACTCTTCCGCCGCCACGGCGTCGGCCAGCCGCTCGTCGAGCGTCCGCCCCAACTGGTAGTGCTCGCGCAGGCTCTCCTTCAGCTCGTTGAGCCGCGCCACCAGTTCATCGTCGTCGTACCGCTCCGTGGTCTCTTCGTCGGCGTACATCGCGCGAAACCGGGCCAGGCCCTTGTTCAGCTCCGCGATCGCGGACTCCGGGCCATTGTCCTCCAGCTCCGCCAGCGACGAGGCCTGTATCCGGTGAAACAGCACGTACGGCCGGTACTGCTCGTGGCTCAGCGTCCATTCCTCGTTCGGCGAATGATCCCGCGCAAAATCCATAAACCGCAGACTGTGGTCCGCGTCCCGCACCGCCCGGCGATACTCCCGCAACGCCAGCCAGCAAATCCGACGGTGGTAGTACTGGACAAACTCCCGATCCGCGTCCAGGCATTGCTCCGGCGTCAGTTGAAAATCCGGGTCGTGCAGCGCCTGCCCCACCAGGTAGTCGTAGTAGGTGTCCGCACCGTGCGGCCGGGTCCCGTCCGGCCGGTTCTCCACCTCCATCTGAAGAACGCCCATATCCACCCGCAGTTGCAGCACCTCGCGCCCGTCCCCCGCGCGCACCAGCCGCGCGATGACCTCATTCTGGCGATACGGCCAGTCCGCGAGTAAGCGGTCGATGTCTTTCCGCCGAGGTGGCATGGGTCGGTTACTTTCTCCAGATCGCGAAGGACAACTGAAATTATACCAGCCCCGCATTCCGCTGGAACCTTGTGTGCGTCCGGAAACTCCATTGTCCGGCCTGTTGCGCGTTCGATAATGAAATAGACCAGCGGCCCAGTTCACCGTCTGCCGACGAAACAACGGTGCGACGGCAACGCTTCTAACGGTTGGGGCGTGGGATTGCGTCCTCTTGGCGGTTTTTACCGACGGATACCTCGACATGCCCACCGACCGCGAACGTCAGATCGCCGAAGCCGAAGAGCTGCTCGGCCAGACCACCCAGCGGCTCGGCTTTGCCAAGGGGTTGTTTTTTGGCCAGTTGCGAAATTCGGGCCTGCCCCCTTATCCCACACGGGAAGCCGACCCCACGGCCGAGCGCATGATCGCGGAACTGCGCGAGTTCTGCCGTGCCTCCATCGATCCGGTTGCCATCGATCGCAACGCGGAGATTCCCCCCGCGGTCGTCCGGGGCCTGGGAAATATCGGCGTCCTCGGGGCCTGCCTGCCGGCCGATTGCGGCGGCCGTCAACTAAGCCAGACCTCCTACTGCCGGCTGATGGAGATCCTGGGAGGACACTGCGGCGGCACGGCTTTGTTCGTCAATGCCCACCACTCGATCGGGCCCCGGGCGATCGTCCTGTTCGGCACGGCCGAACAGCAACAACGCTGGCTCCCCCCCTTGGCGACCGGCGAATGGATCAGCGCCTTCGCGCTCACCGAACCCGAAGCCGGCAGCGACGCCGCCAACGTCCAGACCACCGCCACCCCCACCCCGGACGGGCGGGGCTTCCTGCTCAACGGCCAAAAACGTTGGATCACCAACGGCGGCCTTGCGCAAGTCCTCACCGTGATGGCCAAAACCCCTGCTGAAGACGGCCGCGAAAAAATTACCGCCTTCGTCGTGACACCCCCCGCTCCCGGTTTCGAGGTCGTCGAACCGCGGATGCAAAAATGCGGCGTCCGCGGAACGGCGACCGCGCGGCTGGCGTTCCATAATCTCTTCGTACCGCGCGAAAACGTCCTCGGTCCGCTCGGCGGCGGCCTGAAAATCGCCCTCACCGTACTCGATTTTGGACGCACCACGTTTGGCGCGTCCTGCACCGGCGCGGCCAAATTCTGCGTAGAGGCCGCGGTCCGCCATGCCGCCCGCCGCGTCCAATTCGGCGAACCGCTGGGCGCTTTTGAATTGGTCAAAGAAAAACTCGCCGCCATGCACGCAGGCGCGTTCGCGATGGAAGCCGCCACCTACGAAACGGCGGCCCTCATCGACGTTGGCGCCGGCGATTACATGGTCGAGACCGCGCTGCTCAAAGTTTTCGCCACCGAAGAACTCTGGCGGATCATCAACGACACGATCCAAATCCACGGCGGGCTGGCCTACTTCACCGATCAGCCCTTCGAGCGAATGATGCGCGACGCCCGAATCAACACCATCGGCGAAGGGGCCAACGACGTCCTCCGCGCCTTCTCGGCGCTGGTCGGCCTGCGCGACGTTGGGCTGGAGCTGAAGGGCATTCTCGACGCCCTGTCGCATCCGCTGGCCAATCTTGGCCGGCTCGGCGGTTTTGCCGGACGCCGCATCGAGTCCCTCTTTCGCGGTCC
>JALHPA010000625.1 GCA_022842745.1 Pirellulales bacterium | reverse complement strand
GTTAAACCAGCGTCTAAAATCCTGTTGCGAACAAGCAGATGCGAAACCTTTATCTGGTCAGTGGGATTGCGACCGCGGCAATGCTGTTGTGCGCGATTTACGAAGGCTTCAAGACCGATCGTTGGGAGAAGGCGGACCCGGAAGAGGTCGCCCATTTTGCCGAGCGGCTGAAGTCCGTGCCGACCGCATTTGGAGACTGGGTTAGCACTCCGGTCGAGGTGGACGAGCGCCAGAACAAAGCTGCCGGCATCGCAGGGCAATTCACCCGCAACTTCCGAAACAAAGTCACGGGAGATGAGATCAGCGTGTTTCTCGTCTGCGGACCGAGCCGCGACATGATTATCCACAGTCCGGACCAATGCTACGTGGCGGCCGGATTCAAACTCGACGGAGAAGACCGCCGCGAAACCGTGGCTGCTCCGTCCGGTCCCGCCGAATTTTTCAACGCCCGGTTCGTTAAGCAAGAAACCCTCGAGAAAGTCCAATTGGAAATCCTCTGGAGTTGGAGCTACGCCGGCGTCTGGGAAGCGCCGAGCGTTACCCGCATGCACTACGCAGGCAAGCCTGCTCTCTACAAAGTGTATGCCATTCACAAGGTCGTCGGTCAGAACGCCAAGGCCTCCAAGGAGTCGGCGAACGTGACCTTTCTCAAGGAGTTTCTGCCCAAGCTGGACCAGGCCCTGTTTCAAGATCGCGCCCCGGCGCCGGCGGCCTGATCGGCATTGGCTGGAAATATCTTTCCTCGGGTTGCTCTGCGCTTTGCTTGGGGCGCCGGCCGCACCCGTGCGGGGACAGTACCCCTCCGGAACGGCGCACAGGGAAATTGCCGGAAGGATAGGAATTGTCGGAGGTTAGATTCGCCGATATAGTGGGAGTTTCCCAATTTGGCGCCGGTGAGTCGCTCCGCGCGGGGCGCGGGCCGTTGGGATTCCTTTCACCCTGTTTGTTGGGCTGGGCATACGCCTGGCTCGTTGGCAAGCGCAGTTCTTAACTCATGGTAAATCGCAATCTCATTCGTGGACTGGATATCGACGACGACGTGCTCGATCGGGAGATCGACGCGGCAATGGACGGGAGCACGACCGAAGATTTTAGTTGGGGAGGCGGCGACCTGGCCGTCAACTCGCTCGTCGACGGCAAGATCCTCCGCGTGGACGACGAGTTTGTCCTCGTCGACGTGGGCTACAAAAGCGAAGGTCAGATTCCTCGCAACGAATGGGACGAAGAAGAGCCGCCGCCCGAGCCCGGGCAGACGATCCGGGTGCTGATTGAAGACGTCGAAGACGTGATGGGGCAGGCGGAAGAGACCCGCGGCATGATCATGCTGAGCAAGCGGAAGGCTCAGAAGATCGAGGATTGGCGGCGGGTCATGGAATCGGTCCACGAGAACGATGTGGTCACGGGAAAGGTGACGCGAAAGATCAAAGGGGGATTGCTGGTCGATATCAGCGGCGTGAACGTGTTTTTGCCGGCCAGCCAGGTGGATATTCGCCGCCCGGCCGACATCGGCGACTACGTCGATCGAACCATCCAGTGCATCGTGCTCAAGATCGACGAGGCGCGGCGGAATATCGTGGTCAGCCGGCGGGCGCTGATCGAGCAAGAGCGGGCGTTGAAAAAGAAGGAGCTCTTGGACACTCTGCAGATTGGTCAACTCCGCAAGGGGGTGGTCAAGAACATCGCCGAGTTCGGGGCGTTCGTGGATCTGGGGGGGATCGACGGCCTGTTGCACATCACCGACATGAGCTGGGGGCGGATCGGCCACCCGACGGAGATGGTGCAGATCGATCAGGAGCTGGAGGTGCAGATTTTGCACATCGACCGGGAGCGAGAAAAGATCGCGCTTGGTCTGAAGCAAAAGTCGGCCAGCCCCTGGGAGAAGGTCGCCGACAAGTACCCGGTCGGATCGGTGATCAAGGGGACGGTGGTCAACGTGATGAGCTACGGGGCGTTCGTGAAACTCGAGGAGGGGATCGAGGGGTTGGTCCACATCAGCGAGATGTCTTGGACCAAGCGCATCAGCCATCCCAACGAATTGGTGCACGTGGACGACGAGATCAACGTCGTGGTCCTGGGCATCAACAAAGAGAAGCAGGAAATCTCCTTGGGGATGAAGCAGACCCAGGAGAATCCCTGGGACAAGGTGGCCGATCGCTATCCGCCTGGCGCGACCGTCAAGGGGACGGTGCGCAATCTGACGAACTACGGCGCGTTTATCGAGATCGAGGAAGGGATCGACGGCTTGCTGCACGTGAGCGACATGTCGTGGACGCGGAAAATCAGCCACCCGAGCGAGGTGGTGGAAAAGGGACAGGAGATCGAATGCCGGGTCCTGTCGGTCGATCAGCAGCGGCGGCGGATTGCGTTGGGTCTTAAGCAACTGGGCGATGACCCGTGGGCAACCGACATTCCGGCCAAGTATCAGCCGGGCCAGTTGGTGACGGGGACCGTCACCAAATTGACGAACTTTGGAGTGTTCGTGGGCTTGGAAAACGGCCTGGAAGGATTGCTGCACATTTCCGAACTGGCCGACCACAAGGTCGAAAACCCGGAGGAGATCGTCAAAGTCGGCGACAAGATCGAGGTCAAAGTGCTGCGGGTCGACACCGATGAGCGGAAGATCGGCCTGTCCCGAAAGCGCGTCGAATGGGCCGAGGATGAAATCGCGGCTGATGAGAATGCGTCCGCGCCGACTCCGGCCGCCCCGGTCGCCGAATTGAAGGGGGGCGTGGGAAAGTCGGGACCGCTGATTGGACCGTCGACTTCCGATTGACCCGTTTTGGACAGGCCCCGACTGGCAGGCCGTGACTGGCAGGACGCGCTGGCAGGCACGAGAACAGGCCTCGTCGGAATTCGACGGTCGGACCGGTCCAGGATTTGCCCCTAAGTTGGAGCGAAAAGCTGCTTACAATAGCCAGCCGCTAGAGCTGCCGGCTGCCTGCAAAGGATAGCCAGCGACGAATACAAGTTTTTTTGCCAGTTCTCCCATTGTGACCCTGCTTTGGATTGACGCCATGTCGACACGCCCTTGGACTCGTCTTGCCGTTGCCGTTTCGATCGCCGCTTTCGCCGCGTCGGCGATTGCTGAAGACGCAAAAAAGAAGGACAAGAAACTCGACCCCGAAAAGGTGCTGGGAAAGTGGAGTTACATGTCCAGCGAAAAGGG
>JALHPA010000624.1 GCA_022842745.1 Pirellulales bacterium | reverse complement strand
CGCGGAAGCCTTCCTTGGCCAATCGGGGCAGGTAGCCGACGTGGTCGACATGAGCATGGGTGAGGACGACGCTGTCGAGCGTCTCAAGATCGAACGGCAGTGGCTGCCAATTCCGGAGGCGGAGCTCCTTGGCGCCCTGGAATAATCCGCAATCGATCAGCACTCGCGAGTTGCCGGCGCGGAGCAGATACTTGGAACCGGTAACCGTCTCGGCAGCGCCGAGGAACGTAATGCTGGGCATGGGCGAGCGCGGAAGGAGTGCGAGGTATGGGTTGGTAGGTAGCGCGGGGCGGGGCCGGTGGTCGCGAAAGCTCGGGCTGGGACGGATGGCCGGCCTGCCGGCGCGTATTCGGCGCGGAATCGGCCGGTGGGGAAAGCGAATCCCTACGTTACGGGGCGAGGCCCATCGTTTGTTTCCAAGCCGGGTCGTAGGGAAGGGAAAAGAGCAACTGCAATTGCTCGGCTCGGTCGGCGCGGTGCTCCGCCAGCAAGTCCAGGGCGCGATCGATGTTTTGTCGGCGAGGATCGGCGGAGAGGTCGCCATGCGCGCGGTCCAGCCGATCGAGAACGGCGGCCACTTGCAACAAGCGGGCACGAACTTCGAGAAATTCGCGATTCAAAATCTCGGCGGCGTCCAAAGGGGAAGACATAGGTACGATTCCTGCGGACTGGGGTGCGGGCGGATCCCGTGGTCTGGTGGATCCGGGGAGATGGATTGTGCGTTTGGCAACGGGTGGGGCGTTTGGAGGATCGTTGTGTAGCGGGGATCCGAAGTACTAATGTGCTTGGTATTCGTGAAATGGGTGGTTGGGCCGCCGTTGCGAGCCAGTCTGGCCCGGTAGCCGCGGAAAAGCAAGCGGAACCAACGACTGTGACGCGGCTGCGGGCCAAGGAGCGCGTGCAACCTACACTTGGACAGGAAGTTGCGCTGGGAAGGGCGGTGCGGTTCGTCGGACCGCCGGACCGGGCAACCAAGGCATTCAATCCTACGTCGCAAGCGTGCAAGTCCATGACCCAAGGTCTGGCTAAGACGTTCGCCTATCTGGCGCACACCAAGAACGACGCCGCCGACACGATTCTCTTGCCGGCGCTCGATTCGCCCGTGCCTGCGATTCGGGACGGGGCGATGGGAGCGCTTCTGGATCGCCATAGCGTGGCGGGACAGTCGGAGATCGTGGCGCGGTATCACACGCTGGACGACGCCTGGCGAGCGCGACTGACGGAGTATCGCGGACGGATGGCGACCGCGCTAAGGGACGCGGTGCTGTCGCCGGAATCCCAGTTGTGCCGGAACGGCTGCGAGCTGGTGCTGGCCTTTCGAGAGTTTGAGCTGACGCCTGCGCTGATCACGGCCTGCGAGAACGACTCGAACCCGAACCGCGGAGTCGCGGCATCGACGCTGTTGCAGCTTGCCGAGCAGTTGTATCAGGAGCTAGCGGCCCCGCGGGACGAGCGATCGCCGAGGGATCCGCAGCGGTTGCGCCGGCAGGTAGTGGGAGCGTTGGAATTGGCGGTCCAACGGTTCAACCGGCATCACGTGGGGGCGGTGTTGGAGGCGTTCCTGCTATTGGTACACCGCGACAATGCGACGCTCAAACTGATATTGGCGGACCCGAGGAACGTCAACTACCTGGCCGTGGTCGATATGTTGACGCACAGCCCGCGGCCAGGCGTGATGCGGCTGGTGCTGAGTTTTCTGGACGATCCGCACGCTCCTTCGGGAGCGATCACGTCCTTGGCGTACCGTCACGATGAGAAGTTTGTCGAGGCGCTGTTGCGAAAAATCGGCCGGGAGCCATCGGCGGCCGTCGCGCTCAATTTGCGACGGATCGAGAACATCGCCTGGCTGCAAAGCGAGAGCTTGATCGTGCAACAGCTCGACGAGGCGGGGCAGCACTCCGCGGTGCAGTTGGCGATGCGGAGCGGCGTGAACCGGCGGACGGTGTTCCGAATGTTGGAGACCCTTCTGCGGCGCGGCAAGCCGGCCGGGCGCCGCGCGGCGGCGGCGGCGCTAGCCGAATTCCACGGGGCGGAGGCGAACGCGCTGGTGTTGAAAATGCTCGGCGATGACGATCCCCAGGTACAAGCGAACCTGGCGGCCCAGCTTCGCCCGCGCGGGATTCCGGGAGCGGTGACCCGGTTGTTGGAGTTGATGGAGAGCCGCCACTCGGTGGTGCGCAAGACGGCGCGGGAGAGCCTGGCGGAATTTACATTCCGTCGATTCATCACGGCGTTCGACCTGCTGGAGGAGGAGGTGCGAACGGGTACCGGACAGATGGTGGCCCAAGTCGATCCGGAAGCGCCGACGCTGTTGGCGGAAGAGATTCGAGCCCCGTCGCGGGCCCGCCGTCTGCGGGGCATTGCGGCGGCGGCGGCGATGAAGCTGGGCCCGCGGGTCGAAGGAGCGATTTTGGAACGTTTGGCGGACGAAGACCACCTGGTGCGGGCGGAGGCGGCGCGGGCGCTCGTTCAATGCGACACGCCGGATGTGCATTGGGCGCTGCGCGAGGCGCTCAACGACCGCAGCCAGGCGGTGCGCGACGCGGCGGAAAACAGCTTGCGCGCGCTCCATCAGCCGATCACGCCGCCGGCGCCGTTGCCCCCCCGGCCGCCGTGGGAGGCGACCGGCCAAGGAACGTCGGCGCCCGCTTTGTAACGCAAGACTTGGTTGTTAGTTTCCCTTATTCCAGATAGATCCCGGTATGCAACTCGCAACGAACATGGCGGCGATATTTGCCGAGCGCGACGTATTTCGCGATATGGGCAGCAGCTTTCGCGGCGACCAAAAGGGGTTGGATGCCGGCGAGATCGCGATTGTGGCGGTGTCGATCGTGGCGATGGTGGCGACGTTCTGGCTGCTCTCCAAATGGGCCAACTGGCGCGAGCGCCGGGGTTCCTACCATGATCCGGTTTATCTGTTTCGACGCCTGTGCCAGATCCATGGACTGCGGCGGAAGGACCGGCGGTTATTAACACAGTTAGCCCAGCGGCATCGCCTGGAATCGACTGCTGCGGTGTTCTTGCGCCCGGACTTGTTCGATTCGATTGGCCCGTTGGCGGAAGCCGCGACGTTGGCGTCCTTGGGCCGGCGGTTGTTTGGCGGAGCGTCGCGTGGGTAAAAGCGTCGTCGGAACCAATAGCTGCCCTGTGTTCGTCCGCGCTGTTT
>JALHPA010000623.1 GCA_022842745.1 Pirellulales bacterium | reverse complement strand
GCGCCGAGTTCGCGGAGGTAGAAGGAGAGGGGGGGGTGACGCCGTCGCGGCGTAGGCGGGCGAGATAGGTCTGGAGGACTTCGCGGTGGGCGGAGTCGCTTTCCAGCAGCCAGTGGATCCAGGCCCAGGCTTCGGCGTAATCGCGCTGGCTCATCTCGGCGGGGCTGGGGATGCTCTCGAGGCGGCGAATGTCCGGGGACCAGGTTTGTTCGCGCGCAAGGAGGGCGAGCTCTTCGATATGGGGACGGTTAAGGCCGTGATGGCCGCGGGGGACTTCGAAGTATTCGGCCAAGCCTTCGTCGAGCCAGAGAGGGAGGTTTTGGACGACGGCATGGAGATAGCCGTGGGCGACTTCGTGGCGGAGATCCTCGGCGACGCGGTCGCCCCAGTGGGCGTAGACGGCGAGGCTGGTATCGCTTTCGACGAAGAAGGCGCGGCGTGCGGGAAAGTCGGGGAAGCGGCGGCGGACGAAGTCGTGGAAACGGTCGGCGTCCTGGAAGAGGAAGACGTGGATCGGCTCGTCGGAAATGGGGAGGGCGAGTAGGTTGCTTAAGTCGGCGCGTTGGGCGTTGATTTCGCGGAGCAGGCGGTGCTGGTGGGGAATCTCGAAGTTGCTGTGGACGACGAGTTGGTCTAAGGCGACGTCGTGCTGGTCCGGGAGGAGGGGGGCCTGGGAGGAGAGGAGCGCGCAGCCGGACACGGCGAGCGCCGCAAGCAAGCAGATTATGGCCCTAGCCCACATTCCCGGCTGACGGTTATGCCGCGGCGCGGTTTCGCGCCCATTAGGGAAAGGGGAGGATGATAACGGGAGACGGGAGCGCTCGAAAGGGCATTCAGAAGAGGGGTTCGGCCTCGGCGCCGCGTTGCTGGTAGCGTTGCCAGAGGTAACGGAGGGGGGGATAGAGAACGAATCCGCACGCTAGCACGGGGACGGCGTAGCCGCGGATGAGCATGACCATGAGGAGGCCGAAGAAGAGGAGAACGACGTGGGAGAAACTACGCTGCCCGCGGAAGAGAAGGTTGACGACATGGGGGTAGGGGACGCGGGAGATCATGAGGAAGGCGACGATGAGCGAGAAGAAGGGGAGGGCGCACTGGACGTACCAGTCGAAGCGGGCCAGGACTTCGCCCCAGTCGTTGGGATCGTGCTCGCGGCGGAGGGTGTAGAAGAGGATGGCGAATCCGGCGATCGAGCCGGCGGCAGCGGGGCTGGGGAGTCCGCTGAAGTGGAGATGGTCGTCATGCTCGTCGGTTTCGACGTTGAAGCGGGCGAGGCGCAGGGCGGCACAGGCGGGAAACGCGGCGGCGATAATCCAAATGGCGGCAGGGGGCCAGATGAGGGCCACCTGGGGGATCATTTTGACCAGGAGGAAGCCGGGGGCGACGCCGAAGGTGACGACGTCGCAGAGGCTGTCGAGTTCCGCGCCAAAGTCGCTGGAGGTTTTGGACAGGCGGGCGACGTGGCCATCGAGCGCGTCGAAGACCATGGCGAGGAAGATCAGCCAGCCGCTGAGCATGGCGTTGTGGGTGGGGTCGCGGGGGTCGAAATCCAGGCTGCGGATGTGAAAATCCGGGGCAGGGGGGATGACCGCGGATTCGGGCTTCTCGATGCGGGAGGCGACGACGATGCTGAAGAATCCACAGAACAAATTGCCCAGGGTGAAGAGAGTGGGCAAAACAGCGACGGTGCGGATTTTGCGCATGCGGTCCGGGCGCGGTGTGCGCTGTGGTAAGAGGGACAGAGCGACGGGCCTGGACCGCGGGGTCAGGTGCGACGGCGGGCGCCGTCGATCGAGTTGGAAATGACGTTGGCGAGTTCTTCCGCTTCGGCTTGGAGCGGGGCGACCTGCTCTGCCTGCACGATACCGCTTTCGACGAGCAAATCCAAGTTGAGCTGGGTGTGTTCGAGTGCGCGGGCGACCCGGCGGAGGCGAGAGAGGAAGCGGAACTCGGAACGGGAGTGGGAGGCGTGGAGGACGGCGGAACCGACATTGGTGCCGGAACGGAGCAACTTGCGACCGAGGACCTGCGAGGGGTCGGTTTGCGGGAGGGTGGTGACCAGGCGAACGACTTGGACGGCGAAATCCTTAGTTCGGTCCTTGAGCACTTCCATTTTCATGGGGGGCAGGTCCTCGGGGTGCGTCTGGTGGCAATGCTCAGTTGATGTATTGTACGCGCCGGAGCGGTTTGTACAGCGCAAAATTGGGCGCCGGCGGGGACAGTTCTGACCGGGCGCCGAGGGACGGCGTTGGCCGGAACGTGCCAAGATAGGACGGTGACGGGAGTCAATAGGTTCGGGGGGTTACGCGGCCCTGGACGCGGAGGGGGAGGCCTTGGATGCGGAGGAAGCCTTCGGCGTCGGTCTGGTTGTAGGCGCCGCCCCCTTCCATGCTGGCGATGCCAGCATCGTAGAGGCTGTTGGGGCTTTCGCGGGAGGCGACGGAGATGTTGCCTTTGTAGAGGTTGAGGGTGGCAGAGCCGGTGACGGGGCGTTGGGTCTGGCGAATGAAGGCCAGGAGGGCGTCCATTTTGGCGGTGTACCAGAAGCCGTAGTAGACCATTTCGGCGACCTCCGGGCTGAGGCGGTCGCGGAGGTGGAGGAGGTCGCGGTCGAGGGTGAGTTGTTCGACGACCTGGTGGGCGGCGTAAAGGAGGGTCATGCCTGGGGCTTCGTAGACGCCGCGGCTTTTCATGCCGACGAAGCGGTTTTCGACCATATCGATGCGTCCGACGCCGTTTCGGCCGCCGATGGCGTTGAGTTCCTTGACGATTTGGAGGGGAGAGAGGGGTTTGCCGTTGAGGGTAGTGGGGAGGCCGGATTGGAAGCCGATGCGGACGGTTTCGACGGCATCTGGGGCGAGTTTCGGGGAGACGGTCATGCCGAAGTCGACCAGCTCGACGCCGTTGACGGTAAGGTCTTCCAACTGGCCAGCTTCGTAGCTGATGTGGAGGCAGTTTTCGTCGGAGCTGTAGGGCTTGGCGAGAGAGGCTTTGACGGGGATCTTCTTTGCCTGGCAGTAATCGATCAGCTCGCGTCGGCCGGGGAAGAGGCGGCGGAACTTTTCGATACGCCAGGGGGCGACGACCTGGATGGCGGGGTCAAGGGCTTCGGCGGCGAGCTGGAAGCGGCACTGGTCGTTGCCTTTGCCGGTGGCGCCGTGAGCGTAGG
>JALHPA010000622.1 GCA_022842745.1 Pirellulales bacterium | reverse complement strand
CGACGAAACTGAAGAAGATAGCGAAGCAGAGAGTGCCGTAGATCATGCGGCTGAGCTGTTTGCCAAGTTCGACGGAGAGGGAGGGAGTGAGGGCGCCGCGGACGATGTAGATGATGCCGAGCGCGCCGGCCAGGAACGTGGCCGCGTAGCCCATCGTGACGCAGACGACGTGGGTGGCGAGCCAAAACTGAGTGTCGAGGACGGCCTGGAGGACGATGAAAGTGTCTCCGTCGCCGGCGAGCTTGTCGGCGACGAGGAGGGAGAGGAAGCCGGCCATGGCGGCGGCAGCGCTGCCGATGCCGGAACGGAAGATCAGCTCGAAGCCCGCCGCCATCAGCACCGCGCCCCAGCCGATGAAGACGGAGGCCGAGTAGAGGTTCGTGACCGGGGGGCGGCCCGAAATGTACATTCGCGAGACCAGGGCGAAGGAATGGGCCGCAAGGGTGAACAGCAACAGCCAGAGTGCGGCGCGGCCGAGGGTGTTTCTCCAAGCCAGCCAGGAGCCGCAGGCCAGAACGAACACCACGAAATAGGACCACTGGGAGAGAAAGAACGGTTGCAGGCGGTTGAAGAACGCCTCGAACGAGGTGCGTTCGGGGTGGTATTCGACGATGGCGCGGCCGTTGAGCCAGTTTTGGTAGAAGGCGACTTCCTTGTTGAACGTGGCGGGATCGTTCTTGTCAGCGGCGACGACGATGGAGGAGAGCGACTGGATCGCCTGGCCCGGCTCGATCTGCAAGAACCGTTTGCCGATGAACGCGCGGGCAAAACCGAGGCCGTAGGATTGCCAGCGGGGCTCGTCGAGCAGTCCGGCGGCGCGCTTGCCGCTTGCGGATTGCGTGTCGCGGGCGGACGGGGCTTCGGCGGGGACGATTAGGGGGAGCTTGCCGTCGCGCTCGGCGGTGGCTTGGGCCTGGAGGGCTTGCTTGATTTTTTCGGGGTCTTTCTCCTGGACGATATCAGGGGCTTGGAAGACGCCGGCCAGGGTGAAGTACAGATTGAGCCTCTTGGCGAGTTCGAGGACCTTGCGCTGGTTGGTGGTGAGCTTGTCCTTGGGCGCCTCACTGGCAAGGGCCAATTGCTGGCGGAACTTCGGCATCTGGTCCTGGAATTCCCCCAGAGCGTATTTGAATCCCTTGCGGCGGGGGAGCCCGAGGGTATCCAGGAGTTCGAGGTTGTCGATGCGGACCACGCGGTATTGCGCGGCGGCATCGAAGTTGATCATCAGGTCGAAAAGCCAGCGGATGGCGGGGCGGGTGACGTCGTCCTTGGGATCCTCGGTGCCGAGGGTATCGACGAAGGACTCGCGGTCGGAGATGACGCGGAGGGCGTTGCGGGCGACGGTGTCGAGCGGTTTGACGCGGCCTTCGTAGACGACCGGCAGTTTGCCGAATGCGACGAGATCGAATTCACCTTCAGAAACCGGCTTTTGACGGGCCTGGTAGGCGAAACAAGCGGCGGCGACGGCGACGAAAGCGGCGGGGACGAGCCAGTGGAGCCAGGCGCGCGGCGCGGGAGGAGTAGGGTCCGGCTGACGATCGCGGCGGCGCGGTGCGGAATGGTTTTTGGCGGATTGAATCTTGGCCGATGTCGATTGGGCAGAGGAAGAGGAGGAAGCCCCGGCATCGACAGCGGCCAGTTCCGGGGTGGACTGGCGGCGGAGGAAGCGGGCGAGGGTCAGGCCGAACTGGGCGAGCATGCCAACGGCAACGATCATGCAGCCGACGTAGGGGATCATCCAACCGGCATTGCTGACGACCTGGAGGACGGTGTACTTGCCGGCGACTTTGTCGTAGTCGGCCTGGTAGAGGGTATCTCCGCCGTAACGGAGCGGGTTGTTCATCCAGATGTGGACCTCGCGGTCGACGTTGCGGCTGGGGTCGATGAGTTGGACGTCGGAGGAGAAGTTTTTGACGGTGTCGGTGCCGACGTAGTCGTCCTTGCGGAAATCATGCAGCTTGATCGAGTAGGGCTTGGGGATTTGTTTGAAGCGGAGCGCAAGCTCGTAGGTTTTTCCGCCGACGTCGATCTTTTCGGGCTTTAGCACGACGCTCAGCAGGCGGACGCCGAGATCCTGGCCCCCGCGGCCGGTGAGGCGGACGAAGGCGGCGGGGGTATCGACGCGACCGCTGGTGTCGGCGCCGGCGGAGGGGGGGCTTTCGACGGCGGTGAGCTCGAGACCCGCGCCGGCGGTGGGGGCGACAGGAGGAGAGGGCGGGGGTTTGCTGCCCGGTTGCAGCGGTTGGCGGTCAAGGAGTTCGGCGTTGCGGATGAAGTTCTCTACGGTGATGTCGAAGGGGAGGTCGGCGTGCTGGATGGGGGCGCCCAAATTGCCGAGAAGGATGGACCTTGGTACGGCGACGACATCGGTGAATTTGGGGTCCGACGCATCGACGACCGCGATTTCAATGGTGCGGATGTCCTGGGCCACGTTGACCGTCTGGCCTTCGTGGATTTGCATCATCGATTCGGTATGCAGGCGATGGACGATTAGCTCGTTGGCCATCATCAGGCCCAATCCGCCGTGGAGGAGGACAATGCCTGCGCGTTTGCGGAATACGAGCACGCATCCTGCGAGCAAGACGCAGCCGGCGGCGGTCGCCTTTATGAGCTGCCAGAGGATGCGCATGGACTCGTTGCCCAAGGGGGGGGCGTCGCCGCGGAGGGTGAGGAAGACCAACCAGCAGCAGAGCGCGCCGGAAGCGAGGCCGGCGAGGACGAGGGCCCAGCGTTGCCAGGGGGCCAGAACCGGGCCGCGGAGGAGGCGGTAGGCGCACGCGCCCCAAAGGGCGGCCAGTCCGAGTTCGATGGCGATCCAGACGGATTTCCAGTTGCTGGCGGAAAGACCTTGCAGGCTTTCGGTATCTTGCTGGGTAACGATTACGAGCCAGGTCAGGGCGATGCCGAGGGCAATCACGCCCAGGCCGGCGGCTAGCCGGCGTCCGCTGGCTTGGACTTTGAAACGGAGGCCGTGGGCGGCAAGCAGGTTGACGGCCATGGCGCCGCCGATGAGCCAACCGCCGGGGAACCAGAAGCCGCCGGTCAGCGGCTCCAAGTCTGGAAAGAACGATTTGGGGGTCAGGTCGTACCACTCGACGTACGCAAACGGCGAACGGAAGTACTCGTTGACCACGACCCAGATATCCTTGCGCCACTGGGCCAGGGTGCCGACG
>JALHPA010000621.1 GCA_022842745.1 Pirellulales bacterium | reverse complement strand
CCTAGAAGATCGACCGATCGGGATGGTGGGAGCACAAACGGGAGCTATCGCATGCCAACGATTTCGTTCATCCGGCGGAGCCTTGCTTGCGCCGCGACCCTATTCGCCTGTGCGAAATTGCAGGCTCAGTGCGAGTTCGATTGGATTCACGGCCAATGGACCGCAGGTCCTTCGGCCCCCGCCTGCATGACCATCTGGCGCGCCGATCCGGGCGAACCCAACACGGAACTGCTGGTGGTCGGCGGGAACTTTGACGCAGCCGGCAGCGCGCCCTTAAACCACATCGCCGCATGGGACGGAATTGAATGGACTTCGATCGGCTCCGGTTTGCCCGGCCCGGTGGAGTCGGTCTATTGCGACGGACCGACCTTGTATGCCGCATGGCGCCGCTCAGCGCCCGACTATCAGTACTTCACGACCATCGTCCGGTGGAACGGTGAGTCCTGGGTCTCACTGGGGGCCGAATTCAACAGTTATGTCGCTGCTTTGCTCGTCTACGAAGGTCGCCTAACCGCAGGCGGCTGGTTCACCGAAAACGGCGGGAGAAGCACGCCGGGCGTAGCCAGGCTTGAAGAAGGTGTCTGGCAGTCGATCGGCGGAGGCGTTCGAGGCGAGGTCCGCGCCCTCGAATCATGGCAAGGCAAGCTCGTCGCCGGCGGGATCATCCACGATCCTCAAACGGATACGCGCAAAAACCTATTTAGTTGGGATGAAACTGCCTGGGCACCCGTGGGTGGCGGGGTCGACAGCATCGTTCAGGATTTGGCGGTTCATCAGGGCCAACTCGTCGTCGGCGGGACGTTTCGAACCGTGGGAGATGGATTTCCAGCACGCGGCATCATTCGATGGACTGGCACCCGCTGGGAGCCGTTCGCGCCGCTGCCGTCCGACGACTATCACTCGGATGTTCGATCGATTGACTCGCGCGACGGTCGCTTGACCATTGCGATGCAGGGAGCCGGGGCAGCCGGCGAACTTCTCTGCCGGCTCTTTCGGTGGAACGCCGATCGATGGGACGAGCTTCCCGGGAGCGGGATCTCGGCAGAGCAGTCGGAGATTGTTGAATTCCGCGGCGAAATGGTGCTTCGCGGCCTTAGTGGGAGATTCCTGTCGAACCCTGCGGCCATGTTGGGCGTGCTGCGTGGCGGTGGTTGGCAATCGCTGGGAACCGGAACTGGATTGAATGGCCATTGGGGAAGGATGACGAATTGGCGCGGCCGACTGCACTTCGGTAATGAACATGCCTGGGACGGCGTCCGTCTACGCCCAGCGTCAGAAACCCTACCGCCGGGCGTTGACCGTTACTGGAACGACAGCGGAACGCTTTACGGAGTCGGATACTTTGAGCCGCCGGGCATGCCATCAGACGACTATCCGGCGCGCTGGGACGGGAAAGCGTGGACGCTTTTGGGCGATCCGATCTTCGGCGGTTTGTGGTTCGTGGGATCGTTCGGCAACGCGCCATTGTTGGTCTCGGCAGGCGGTCGCGCCCACCTCCTGATTTGGAATGGCGTAAGTTGGACGGAGATCGGCGATCCACTTCGAGATTTCTTTGCTATGGACGCCACCGAGTTTCGCGGAAGACTCGCGGTCACTGGTTACTTCGCATGGGCCGGCTCCACTCCGGCTGCCGGGATCGCGCTTTGGGATGGGCAAGAATGGAGCGCACTTGGCTCCGGCCTTCGCGGGGGAGGTGGTTATTCGCTGCAGACATACCAAGATGAGTTGTACGTCGGCGGGGATTTCACGTCCGCAGGCGACGTACAGTCGCGGGGAATTGCAGCATGGGACGGGGCATCCTGGCGCTCATTGAATGGCGGAGTTCAAGGGGCGGTGTACGATTTGGAACTGTTCGACGAATCGCTCATCGTCGCCGGCTACTTTTCGGCCGCCGGGAGTGTCGCTGCACAGAACATCGCACGATGGAACTCAAGCGGCTGGTCCGCCGTCGGTTCGGGAACGAATGGGGGCGTCTATGACTTGGCGCTATTCAACCAACAACTGGTGGTCAGTGGCGATTTCTCACGCGCTGGCAGCCAACCGGCAGGGTTTTGGGCCCGATTTGGGCGGTTTTGCGGGCCGGGAGACGCCGACTGCGACGGGGATACCGATCCGGCCGATATTGGTCCCTTTGTGACCGCGCTGACCGATCCCGCCGCATTTCCGGCGCAGATTCCCGGCTGCGATTGGCTGCAATCAGACACGAATCAGGACGGGGTCGTCAGCGTCGCCGACATCGGCGCCTTTGTCGCGCTGATCATCGGGTCGTAGTCGACTGCGGCCAAAGGTGCCTGCTCGCCGGCGGCGAATGGCTGCCAAAGGACACCGGAATCTGCCAAGATGGGGCTCCGCCGGCTCGCCCCAGGGGCGGCCCGAAAACCCCGCTTGACCCATCCGCCCCCCGGGCTATACTGCACGGCTCGCCCGATTGTCGGGGGAGAGGTTCGTTCGTAGATTTCGGCAAGCACGGCAGGCGATGGCACGATGAAAGTCGCGAATAACAGCTTTTTGGCGTCTCCGGGTAAGGTCGAGCAGAAGTGGTTCGTGGTTGACGCCACCAACCAGACTCTGGGTCGGCTGGCGGGCAGAATCGCCACCATCCTGATGGGCAAGCACAAGCCCACCTACACCCCGCACATTGACACCGGCGATTTCGTCGTGGTCCTGAACGCGGGTAAGGTCAAGGTCACCGGTCGTCGCAAGACGGAGCAGGTCACCTATCAGCGGTATTCGTTCTATCCGAGCGGACAAAAAGAGCACACCATGGCCCAGATGCTCGAAAAGCATCCGGAGCGCGTGCTGTTTTTCGCCGTCCGCCGCATGCTGCCCAAGAACGCCCTCGCCAAGCACATGATCAGTAAGATGAAGCTCTACACCGGCGATACGCATCCGCACCAGGCCCAAAGCCCGGAGCCGCTGCCGAACTAAGCCCTCGTAGATGTTGTTAATGTTTTCGGCCCGCGCCGGCGGCAATCCCGGCCAACCGCTATTCGGAGCCCGACAGTGTCCGACGTTCCCGTGATCTCGCAGACCGCCGTGCCCGCGATGGACGCCTTCACCGCCGCCACGGTCGCCCGTACCGGCAAGAAGCACCGCAAGCAGAACGACGGTTCCTACGTCGGCACCGGCCGCCGCAAGACCGCCGTCGCCCGCGTTCGCGTCCGCCCCGGCACCGGCCA
>JALHPA010000620.1 GCA_022842745.1 Pirellulales bacterium | reverse complement strand
CGCGGCTGGACGACGATGAGGAATCGCCACTGGCTTCGTCGCCGTTGCATTTCCTCGGTCCCACCGACGACCCGGCGATGCTGGGCCGAATCGGACCCTACGAAATCGCCGGCGTGGTCGGCCGAGGGGGAGCGGGAATCGTGCTGAAAGCCTTCCAGCGGACGCTCAATCGTTTCGTCGCCATCAAGGTCCTCGCCCCCCACCTGGCCGCCAGCGCCGCGGCGCGCAAACGATTTGCCCGGGAAGCGCAGGCGGTCGCCGCGGTGGTACACGAGCATATCGTGCCGATCCACGCGGTCGATACCCATCAGGGTTTGCCGTATTTGGTGATGCGTTACGTACCGGGGCGGTCGCTGCAACAGCGGTTGGAGGCGGAAGGGCCGCTGGGCCTGCGGGAAATCCTGCGGATTGGAATGCAAACCGCCGCGGGGCTGGCGGCGGCCCACGCGCAGGGCCTGGTGCATCGGGACATCAAGCCGGCGAATATTTTGTTGGAGAATGGCATCGAGCGGGTGCTCGTGACCGACTTTGGGCTGGCGCGGACGGTGGACGACGCCAGCCTGACGTGCAGCGGCGTGATCGCGGGAACGCCGCAATACATGGCCCCGGAGCAAGCGCGCGGAGAGGCGATCGATCCGCGCACGGACCTGTTCAGCTTGGGAAGTGTGTTGTACGCCTTGGCGACGGGCCGGCCGCCGTTCCGGGCTGAGACGACAATGGGAGTCCTGCATCGCATTTGTCACAGTAATCCACGACCGATGCGGCAATTGAACGCTGAGATCCCCGAGTGGTTCGCGCGGATCGTGAGCCGGTTGCACGCCAAGGATCCTGCGAAGCGGTTTCAAACCGCCGGGGAAGTGGCGGAACAGCTGGAGAAGCATTTGGCGCGGCTCCAGATGTCTGGGACCGGGGGGGGGCCGCAACTCAGTTGGCGGGAGCGGTGGGCCGGAATACGAGAGGGAGACTGGCGGCGATGGCGAACGGGATTGGCGGCGGGCACCGCTGTTGCGGTGTGCATTTTGGTTGGGGTGGGGATCTCGCTTGTGCAGCCTTGGACGCCGGAGGAATCCGGCGCCGAAGGGCGTTTGGCGAATCCGGCCCCAGTCGAGGGGCAAGGAGAGCCGCTTGCGTTGCCTGGTTGGGATCAACAACTGAGGGAAGTGCGAGCGGCGGCAGATCGGCTGGAACAGGGATTGAAATCCAGCGCCCCCAGCGGGGGTGATCCCTGGACGAGCGAGATGGAACAACTGCGGGCGCGGGCCGACGAACTATCGCGGCAGTTGTCGCGCGGAGAATGAGCCGGGCGATGGCATCGCTCAAAGACCCGCGCCGTGGAGTCTGACGCATTTGGTGTGTTTGCTGTCTTAATCGAGGAGAATTCGCATGAATCGCAGAATCGTGTGGGGAATTGTTGTCGCGTTCGGAGCGACGGCGGCAGGGGGTTGGAACGCGTATAGCCAGGTGTTCGACAAGAAGGTCGAATTCCTGCCTGGGGACGCTAATCAGCCTACGGTATGGAAGGAGAATGTGTTCATTCCTGGGGCCGACAATCAGCCTAAGGTTTTGAAGGATAATGTGTTTGTTGTCCCCCCCGCTTCACGTCATCCCGCGACTTTGGGGTTGTGGACTCATCGCCTATCTGGAGATTCGTCTCTCGAAGGCGAAGTCCACTCCAAGCTGAAAGCCTATGCGGACGCCGACGACGACAAGACCCGCACGACCGCGAGAACGGAGATGGCCGAGTTGCTGGGAAAACAATTCGACGCGCTGCAGGGGCAGCGCGAAAAGGAAATTCAGGAATTGGAAACTCGGGTGAAGAAATTGCGAGAAACTCTGTCCAAGCGCGCGGCCGCCAAGCAACAGATCGTCAATTCGAGATTGAACCAATTGCTCAGCGAGGTCGAAGGGCTGGGTTGGGGAACGCCAGGTGAAGCGGGCGATTCTCCGTACTTTAGAGGGGGTGGGCTTGTACCGATGACCGCGCCGCCGTCGGACGTCGGACCTTGAACGCGACCCGTCCTAGCCGGCTGGCTTAGCTTCAATCGGTCAGCCACCGTTCCGGCCGACGAACCGAGCGCCGCCTGGCAATGGCTTGCCGGGCGGCGTTTTCTATTCAACGCGGCCCAATTGCCGTGGGTTGCATCATTGACCATTTGGCAGCGGCTTTCCTTTGAGTTGGTACACGTAGGCCAGCACTTCCGCGACGGCCGCGTATAGCTTGCCCGGGATGGGGTGGTTGAGATCCACCTCTTTGTAGAGCGTCTGGGCGAGCGGTTTTTTCTCCACGATCGGGATGCCATGTTCGAGCGCCAGGCGGCGGATGCGTTGGGCGAGCACGCCTGCGCCTTTGGCGACCACGACGGGAGCGGCCATGGATTCGGGGTCGTACTGGATGGCGATGGCTAGTTCGGTGGGGTTGGTGATGATCACGTCGGCTTTGGGAACGGCCGATTTCATGCGGTTGAGGACCAACTGCCGCTGGACGTTGCGGCGGCGGGCGATCAATTGGGGATCGCCTTGCAGGCTTTTCATTTCCTCGCGCACTTCCTGCGGAGTCATCTTCAGGCCTTGCTCGTGCCGCCAGAATTGAAACAGATAATCGAGCAATGCCAGGACCAATAGCGCCAAACAAACCTTGATGCTGATCCAGAGCAGGATGCCTGCCATCGCGCCGGCCAACGCATTCGCGTCCAGCCCGGAGAGAGCCAGAATCTGGTCCTGTTGGGCGGCCACGCTCCACCAGGCCACCCCCGCCACCACCGCAATCTTGAACAGACCCAAAACCAACTGGACCGCCCCGGCCATCGAAAAAATCCGCGCCCAGCCGGAGAGCGGATTGATGCGATCCCAATCGGGCATGAGCTTGTCCGGCAGGAACAAGAAGCCGGTCTGAAATAGATGGGCCGCGACGCCGGCCCCCAGAAAAACCGCGAACAATGGCCAGGCCGCCTTTCCCAGCGCCGCGACCATCGTCAGAGTGAAGTCCGAGACCGTTTCCGCGTCGGTCGAGAGCCAGGCATCTCCGCCGAGCTGCTGCCGGGTGAATCCGCCGAAGAACTCCACCAGCGGTCCGCACAGATTCAACAGCGCCGCCAGCGAAACGACCAGCACCGCCGCGGCCGACAGATCTTGGCTCTTGACGACCTGCCCCTCCTCGCGCGCCTGCTGCCGGCGGTGGG
>JALHPA010000619.1 GCA_022842745.1 Pirellulales bacterium | reverse complement strand
ACTGGGTTGCCCGCTGGTCTGGGCCAACTGCATGACGTTCTTGTTCGATCACGAAAAGCAGTTGTTCGCGGAGCACGGTCCGGCCGAAGCGTTCGTGTTCCAGTCGGAATTCCAGCGCCGCGAGCTGGAGCCGCAGCTCGAACCGCTGGGATACTCAGCCGATTGCGGGCATCTCATTCGCGGGGCGTTCGATCTGGATGAATTCGAGTTCGCGCCGCGCGCCCATCCCCGCGGCGACGTGTTCGTCGTGGGACGCATGGCCCGCCCAGACACCGACAAATGGTCCAGCAACACCTGGCCGATCTACTCGGCGATCCAATACGCCAACAAGCGGGCGCTGATGCTGGGCATGGATGACCGCACTCACGCCAAGCTCGGCGCGCCGCCGATCTTCGCCGATTGCCTCAAGCCGATGGCGATCTCGGTGCAGCAATTCCTGGCAACGCTGCACTGCCTGCTGCCGATCAACGGCGGCGCTCGCGAGAACTGGCCCCGCGCCGGCCTGGAGGCAATGGCCTGCGGCGTTCCGGTCGTCGCCCAGAACGAGTGGGGCTGGCGGGAAATGATCGAGCACGGCGTGACGGGCTTCCTCGGCAACGACGACTGCGAGCTGGCCCACTACACGGCGATGCTCGCCCACGACGAAGATTTGCGGCAGCGAATTGTTCACGCCGCCCACGACCGACTGGTCAACGACTTGGCCAATCCAGAGGTGATTTGGGAAGCGTGGAAGCGGCTGTTTCGGTCCCTTGGCCAGTACATCAGCGACGTGCCAGGGATTTCGCACGGGCACACCTACGAAGGCACACCGGCGATTGCCGAGGGGGCGGCATGAGCACGATTCCCGACTACACCCCCAAGAGCAACGAAGCCGAATGGCACATCACCTACCGGTGCGACCTGGCTTGTCCGAACTGCAACCGGCTGTGCTTTCTGCCCCCGACCACGCCGGACATGACGCTCGATGACGCACGTGAGTTCAATCGCCAAGCCCGCGAGCTGAACTGGTTCCCGAAGATCGTGATTCTCGGTGGCGAGCCAACGCTGCACGGGAACCTGTTCGCATTCATTGAGGTCGCCAATGAGCTGAGTCCAGGCCGCGTTGAAGTCTGGTCGAACGGCTATCGCGACGCGGCGAAGCAGCAGTTGGCACGAGTTCGCGAGGAAGGGAGAGCCAAGGTCTGTGAGGAAACCATCAAAGCCGACGGTTGCATGGTCTTGCCGCAGGCGGACTTCTTCCTCGCGCCAAAGGACTTCGGCGTCATCAATCACCGGCCGGGCCACAACCATGCGGCGATCGGCTGCGGCGTCTCCGTGGACGCTGGCGGCTACGCGATCTGCTCTATAGGCGGCGCGATCGACAGCGTGCTCGACCTCAAACTTCGCACGAAGCAACTCAAGGATCTGTTCGATCCGGAGTTCGCGCACCGCCAGACCTGTTCGCTATGCGACGTGTGCGGGCGGGAACTCGGAATCACCAGCCACCACATTGCCAAGTCGCAGGTCATGCACGGCTCGTTGATGTCCCCAACCTGGCAGGCGGCTGTCAAGCGGATCGAGCAGCGCAAGAAGGAGGGCGACGGATCATGAATCCATTTGCAACTCACATGCCCGTGCTGCTGGCATGTTTGCGGCGCACGACCGGGCCAGTGCTGGAACTGGGTAGCGGTTGGTTCAGCACGCCGCTGGTGGCGGCGTTCGCCACCGACCGGCTGGTGCGCACGGTCGAGACGAATCACGAGTGGTACGACCGCATTTCCCGCGTTTGCACCTGCCAGCCGATCACGCGGCATCGCCACCAGATCGTTTACGTACCCGACTACAACGACGCGCCGATGGATGACCACCAGTGGTCGGTCGTGCTTCTCGACCACGAGCCGCCGCCACGGCGCGGCGTCGACGCATTGCGGCTAAAGGATCGCAGCCAATTGATTATCGGGCACGACTCCGAGCACCCGGACTACGGCTATGGTCCCGTGTTCGACACGTTCAAGTATCGCTTCATGCTTTCCAGCGTCTTTCCCTGGACGACCGTCGTCAGCGACACCGACCCGCTGGACTGGATCGCGGACGCGCTTCGGCCCCTTTGGTGATCCCATGAAGCTTGCCGCGCTCTGCTGCACCTATCTTCGCCCCGAAGGACTCGGCCAGTTAATCGAGTGCTTTCTGCGCCAGGATTATTCGCGTGAACTGCGGGAACTGGTGATCCTCGACGACGCCGGCCAATACGAGAATCAGGTCGGCGATGGCTGGCGACTGATCTCGATCCCAAGTCGCTTCCGCTCATTGGGCGAAAAGCGGAACGCCTGCGCCGCGCTGGCATCGCTCGACGCCGAGGGGTTTCTTGTCGCCGATGACGACGACATCTACCTTCCGCATTGGTTTCGCACACAGGCGGAGGCGTTGCGGCGGGCAGAGTGGTCGCATCCCGGCCTGGTGCTCGTGGAACATGGCGACGGCCTGCGGGATTGCGACACGGGCGGTCTGTACCACGGTGGCTGGGCGTTTCGCCGTGAGGCGTTCTATCGCGTCCGGGGCTACGGTCCCCACAACAACGGCGAGGATCAGGAACTGGCTGACCGCCTCGGGGCGGCCGGCGTGACGCAGTGCGATCCGTGCGACTTCGCGCCGCCATTCTACCTATATCGCTACGACAACGGCAGTTACCACCTGAGCTACATGGACGACCAGGGATATCGAGCGCTAGGCGTGCAAAGCACGCCGAACAAGGCGACGATTCCGATCCGTTGGTCGCGTGAATGGGACAAGCTGCCGGTGCTGAGGCGATTCTCGTTCGCGCCGCATGTCGCCCCGCGAGACGACAAAATGCCTGTGGAACTCATCGGCCCGGTCGATGCTCCGGGCGGCAACGGTCCCTCCAATGGCATGTACGCGCTGCAGAAAGAACTGCGACAGCGCATCGCCGAGGGGCTCGACTGGCTCTCAATCAAGTCGCTGCCGGCCAGCAAAGGGGCGCTACCCTGGTTCTGGCACTGGGACGACCGGCGGTACGCGATGTGGTGGGACGCCGAGGACCAGCCATTCGTGCAGGGACCGAACATGCTGTTCACGCACTCGGGCTCGCCCCGCATTGATCGGGAGGAGTGCGCACTTCTCGACGCCGCCAATTGCCGGGCGATGTTCTGCCACAGCGAGTGGTATCGCGACTTGATCGCCAAGCATCGCGGGC
>JALHPA010000618.1 GCA_022842745.1 Pirellulales bacterium | reverse complement strand
GTCGAAATGGACGGCTTCGATTCCAACAGCGGCGTGATCGTGCTGGCGGCCACGAACCGCCCGGAAACGCTCGACCCCGCGCTGTTGCGTCCCGGGCGATTCGATCGCCACGTCCTGGTGGATCGGCCCGACGTGCGCGGTCGCGAGAAGATCCTCGAAGTCCACGTCCAGAACGTGAAGCTCGACGCCAGCGTCAAACTGCACGACGTGGCGGCGATCACCTCCGGCTTCGTCGGCGCCGATCTGGCCAACCTGGTCAACGAAGCGGCCTTGCTCGCGGCGCGCAAGAATAAGAGCGCGGTCGGCATGGACGAATTCAACGAAGGGGTCGAGCGCGTCACCGCCGGCCTGGAAAAGAAGCAGCGGATCATCCACGAACACGAAAAACACCGAGTGGCCCATCACGAGAGCGGCCACGCCCTCGTGGCCTACAGCCTGCCGAACACCGATCCCGTTCACAAAGTCTCGATCATCCCCCGCGGCCTGGCGGCACTGGGCTACATGATGCAGCGTCCGCAGGGAGATCGGTACCTGATGACTCAAGGGGAACTGGAAAGCCGCATTCAAGTTTTGCTGGCGGGCACCATCTCGGAGGAAATCATCTATAGCGACGTCTCGACCGGCGCGCAGAACGACTTGGAGCGGGCCAGCGAGATCGCCCGCAGCATGGTGATGGATTTCGGCATGAGCCGCCTGGGCCGTGTGAATTACCGCGAGAGCGGCCGCTCGGCATTTCTGGCTGGCTCCGAGTTGCCGCGCGAGCGCAGCCACAGCGAGCGCACCGCGAGGGAGATCGACGAGGAGGTCAAGCGGATCATCGACGACGCGATCGAACACGTCCGCGGCATCCTCGAAGCACGTCGTCCCGCGCTCGACGCCCTGGCTGCCCGTTTGATCGAAAAGGAAGTCATCGACGCCGACGAGTTGAAGGAAATCATCGAGCAAAACTCCCCCAGCCCGCTCCTCGTCCCTGGCACCGGCGACCGCCGCACGGTGGCCGCAACCGAAAGAAAAGCGAATCCGGCGATCGACGTGATCGCGCCGCCGGAGGCAGCAAGTTAACGCGACCAAGCGACTCTTGTATTTGGTGTCAATCTGCTCAGGATTGCCTCGATGCGCCGCGTTCTACGATGCCTGATTCCAATACAATCTGCTCTTGGAAACGTCTTCGGGTAATGGTTAAGGAGGGCAAGACAGGAAAGTATGCGCGCGGTATCCTTACCATGAGTTACTCGCCCGCTCAGTTTCCACTGTGGCTAGAGGGAATACCGCATGTCCCCCGAAAGCGAAAAAGTGGGGAAGGAATTAGCGGCGGCGCTCGGCGGACCAACTGCCGCGGATCGAACTGCGTTCCCCGGTGGGGTTGGTGATCAAGGCGATGAGGCGCGAACGCGTAATGAGACAGTTGAGAAAGCAAGCTTGGCTGCCGGTAGTTTCTCGCTAGACCCGGCAATGCCCGCCACGACCGCTAGCCTGCCGCCACACGAGTCGGTGGTCGAAGCCGTTGGTCCTTACCGGATTGTCGAGCAGCTTGGCGAAGGCGGTTTTGGCGTCGTATTCCTCGCCGAGCAACGAGAGCCGATTCGCCGCCGCGTGGCCTTGAAAGTACTCAAGCTGGGCATGGATTCTCGGCAAATCCTCGCCCGCTTCGAAGCGGAGCGACAAGCGCTGGCCCTGATGGACCACGCCAATATCGCCAAGGTTCTCGACGCCGGGACGACCGCCGCTGGTCGGCCGTACTTTGTCATGGAGTTGGTCAAGGGAATCTCCGTCACCGAATACTGCCGACAAGGCTCCCTGTCAACGAAGGCTCGGTTGGAACTCTTCATCTTGATCTGTCAGGCTGTCCAGCACGCGCATCAGAAGGGAGTTATTCATCGCGATATCAAGCCTTCGAACGTGTTGGTGGCGATGCAGGACGGAGCGCCGACGGTGAAAGTGATCGATTTCGGGATCGCCAAGGCGATCAACCAACGATTGACGGAAGAGTCGTTGCATACGGGGATTGGCCAGCTCGTCGGAACGCCACTTTACATGAGTCCCGAGCAGGCGGAGATGAGCCCGCTGGAGGTCGATACGCGGGGCGACATTTACTCGCTGGGAGTGCTGCTTTACGAGCTACTTACCGGCACGACGCCCTTCGAGCGCGAGCGGTTGCAACAGGCCAGCTTCGATGAAATGCGGCGGATCATCCGCGAAGAGGAACCGCCGCTGCCCAGCGCCCGCCTCAGCACATTAAACGGAGAAGCCGCCAGCACGCTAGCCGGTCAACGGCGAACCGAATTCTGGCGTCTGGTGCAGTCGCTCCGCGGCGATCTCGACTGGATCGTCATGAAATGCTTGGAGAAGGACCGCACTCGGCGCTACGAAACGGCCGCCGCTTTGGCGACCGATATTCAACACTTCCTCGCCGACGAGCCGGTCAACGCCGCGGCGCCTTCCGCACTTTACAAATTCAAGAAGTTCGCCAGGCGGCATCGTGTCCCGCTTGGGGCGGCCGTCACCACCGCATCGGCGATCCTGATCGGCGCGGGGCTGGCAATTTGGCAAGCGGCGGTCGCGACCCAAGCGCGTGCGGAGGCCGAGTCGGCGCAAACAGAAACCATGGAGGCGCTTCGTTCCGCGACGGATGACGTGGTTGAGAAACTGATCGGCTCGAAGGCCTCCTTGGGGCCAAGGGAACGGTCTTATTTGGAAGCCGCAATCGAGCGCTGGAAACGTTTCGCCGCTTACAAAGGGGAATCCGCGCTGGCTCGTCGCATGCGGGCCGAGGGAGCTTTTCGGATCGCGTATTTGCAGGCCAAACTGGGCGATTATGAAGAGGCACTCGCAAATTTTCAGACGGCGATTCGCCTATTCGAAAAACTAAGCCAGGACTTTCCCGCGGAACCGTCGTTCCTGCACGACGTTGTCACTTGTCAACACAACTTGGCCAACCTACACGCTTCGCGCTTCGATTTCTTGACCGCCCGCGCCGTGTACGAAGAGGCTCGCAAGAAGCTCATCGAATTGGGCGAGCTTGAATTCGACAAGCGGCACTACCGGAGTTTGTTGGCGCGGCACTACCATAATTTGGGAAACGTCTTACGGCACCTTGGCGAACGGCCGGAAGCCCGCAGCGCCCTCACGACGGCGCTCGAAATCTGGATGGAGTTGTCACTAACTGACGACGCATTTCGCCGAGAGCTTG